>MEUM01000001.1:0-2980 GCA_001771735.1 Caldifarciminota bacterium RBG_13_43_14
AAGTGACACAAAAAAAGAAGCAAGTATTATGCGGAAAAGTCGATTTGAACGCGGATCTACATAGTTAACCTTGAACTGGGGGTATAGTATTACGATACCATATACGGCCGCGAAGGACAATTGGGCTCCAAGGTCGAACAGGATCAACGGATCAATAACTAAAAATATCAATGCAGTCACATTGACCACATGCAGGGCTTTCACATTTCTTTCACTAATCAGGGCTAAGCTGAAAAGCATAGTCATGACCGTCGCTCGAAAAACACTTGGGCGCCAGCCGGTCAAAGAGGCATAGAATAATAGCACAGCACAAACTAACAATACTTTCATATGGCGGTTAAAGGGTATCAAAAAAAGTAACGCACCAACGAATAACATTACAAAACCTACATGCAATCCGGATACCGCCATAATATGCAATATTCCGGCATCACGAAAGATCAGCCGATCATTAGTTGATAATCGATTTATGCCGCCCAGGATCATTCCGGAGCTAATATTCTCATATATACGATTCCGAAAAAACCGTTTGAAAGTGCTTTCAATAAACGCGCGGGATCGGCCGATCATAGATAAAAAAATGGATGAATTCTCTCTGACCGAGATTATTTTACCGGCAAATCGGTATTTTCTGCGACTCATGCTTTTTCCGGTAATACGACCTTTGATGACAATTTCCTTACCCAGTAATCGTATATTTTCTGACTTGCTTATTTCGACCGGCAAGGAACATCGCCGGTCAGAAGTCGGGGACACCAGGCACTTCTTGAGTTTAATCGAGATCCGGCTTTGATCCTGTATTGGTTCTTGTTCAACTACCTGCCCGATGAAAACTAATTCCCGGCCGGATTGTACAAAAAGAAACGGGGAAATAAAAGTGAAGTTCAGACCAACAAGCGCGTAAATGGCCAAATATAGAAACTCGGTGCGATAAAGTGCCAATAATGATCCGGCGGTCGCGATCCCGATCAGTATTAAACAATCGATCTTAATTATGTACTGGCTGACAATACCGATTACTACTGCGGTCAGTATTCTACCGCATATACTTTTCGTCGTAACCCCCATTAATACTACTAAAAAGTTATGCTTACAGATAAATTATTTGTTTTATTATCTCTTTTACTTTATTAAGCTCAATCCGGGCAACGCCCGGGTTTGATCCTACCGCCTTCAGACAGCTGTAAATAAAAAAATCCTCACCGATCGGTTGAATTATAAAATAAGCATTGTCGGTCAGCCAGATAAGCTCTTTCTCATTGCCCAATGTAAGATTATTCTTCACCTCCCGTGAAGCCAGCATCACCGATGAAAGTTCAGCATCATGTAAACCGATATCGAAATTCCCGTCTATTGAATGCTGAGCAACGGTAATACCATCATATCCGACCAGACTAACATATCGGCAGCCCGGTATACGCTCAGCAACTTTCTTCACCTCATCCTGAAGATCGTCAGCCATTATGCCTCCTTAATTTTATAAATTATCATACCCTTTCTACATACTCACCGGTCTCGGCATTAACCTTTATCACGTTACCAACTTCGACAAAAGGCGGCACCTGACAGGTATGACCGCCTTCAAGCGTAGCTGGTTTTGATTGAGCCTGGGCAGTCGCGTCCTTTATATTGGTCTGAGTCTCGACTACCTTTAACTCAACGTACTTTGGAAGAACTACACCAAAGGGCTTTCCTTCGTAAAACTCAACCTTTACCCTGATATTGGGTTTAAGAAATTTTATCGTATCACCAAGGATATCACGGTTAATACCGATCTGTTCATAGGTTTCAACATTCATGAAATAGTACAGATCATTTGCTGCATAAATATATTCCATTTCAAACGGCTCTATTTCTGCTTCTTCAAGCCGATCGCTTGAACGTAGCCGCAATTCTTTTGCTAAATTCGTTGTTAAATTCCGCATCTTGCACTGAATGATCGCACGCCAGTTTCCCGGCGTAATGTGCGTGACCTCCAGCACAATATGAGGTACTCCCTCGATCTTAACCACCATACCTTTTCTGACCTGCGTTGCTTGTATCATTACACCTCCGTTATTCAGCTGTAATCAAGTCGCCTTTCATTCTATATTCTGAAGCAATGCCGATGCGGCTGCGATCCGGACCAAAGGATTGGGTGCGTTCATCAGATCAATAAAGACTGCCTGATGTCCATTGTTTTTTAATTGGGCCAGCCCCTGTATTGCCACAACCGAAACGTTTATGTATTCATCATTAACTACGTTCAATAATAAATTCCCCGCCGATTCCGGCCTATATTTCTTTAAAATTTCTACTGCCCGGGCTCGTACAAAAGGATTTTCATTGGCGATCCCTTCTCTCAGAATCTCGTATCCATCCTTTTTACCCAGTATTGTGATCGCCTCCACCGCGGCTAATCGAACCTCCCATGGAGCATCATATAAAGCGTCCTTGAAGGTCGTAAGGGACGCAGTATCACCAACTTCAGCAAGAGCGATCATGCTTTGTTCCCAGACCTCAATGATCAGGGAAGTCATTTCTTTGATTATATAATTTTCAAACGAACGATCTCCGGTCATTATCAGCATTTTGGCCGCGGCGATACGCACCAATGGGTCTTTATCAAAAAGTCCTTTACGTATTGCTTCTTTATCATTCAGGCTTCCGATGCCTAAAATCGCAAATTTCCTAACCTTGGCAACTTTATCGGTCAATCCCTTAACCAGCTGGGGACGATATTTTTCGTCGGCTGATGCTGCGATCAACCGGTAAGCTTCGGTCCGGATAAGAGGATCGGAATGATCGGCAAGGCCGGCGATTACCGGTGAATACTGATCTTCATTTAGATCACTAAGCGTGGTCAATACCGCTACTATGCCATTTTTATCGTTACCTTTAAGTATTTCAAAAAGGGTTTTTAGACCTCTTGGATCTTTGATCTCTAATAAACCACGCGCCGCACTTACTCTTATGATAATCGATTCATCACCCAGTCCGT
>MEUM01000001.1:3004-6965 GCA_001771735.1 Caldifarciminota bacterium RBG_13_43_14
GCTGCGGTGGCAAGCCACAAACGCAAAGTATAAAAAACACTGCATAGAGCGATTTTTTCATGTCAAAAATTATATATATTTTTTAGAGCAAAGTCAATCAGGATACAGATAACTGATGACCCATAAGATGGTCATTGGTTATAAGGCATGGCTGCTCGTATGGTTAATTGTTGATGGGCTTCGTTTTTTGACCGGATAACGATGCCTTTTGACGATACGGGTCGCTGTGCCCAATAACCTTTTACTGTTTACTCATCGGTATCTTTATTCCTTTAGATTTTGCTATATCGATCGCAGTTTCATAACCCGCGTCGCTATGCCGCGCAATACCGATACCAGGATCATTGGTCAAGACTCGTTCAATCCGCGCATCCATTTCCTGAGTTCCATCGCATACCAGGACCTGACCGGCATGTATTGAATAACCTATTCCAACCCCACCGCCATGATGTACCGAAACCCATGAAGCACCCGATGCAGTATTGAGCAATGCATTCAGCACTGGCCAGTCAGCAATGGCGTCAGAACCATCCAGCATCGCTTCGGTTTCTCGATACGGAGAAGCTACTGAACCGGTATCAAGATGATCCCGTCCGATCACAATCGGTGCCTTTAATTTTCCGGCTCGAACCATACGATTGATTTCGACACCAAACCGATCTCTCTCCCCATAGCCAAGCCACATTATGCGCGCCGGCAAACCCTGGAACGGGATTTTTTGGCGAGCCAGCTCGATCCAGCGCCGTATCGCGGTTTCCTTGCCAAACATCTCCAGTGCCTTATTATCGAGCGCATCAATATCACTTTTATCGCCGGACAGCGCAGCCCAACGGAAAGGTCCTTTACCTTGGCAGAAAAGGGGACGTATGTATTCGGGAACGAACCCGGGAATAACAAAAGGATTCTCAATCCCTGCTTTTTTGGCCTGGCCCCTTATATTATTACCGTAATCAAAAGCGATCGCTCCCTTTTTCTGCATGGTCAGCATTGCTTCCATCTGTTTTGCGATCGAATCATACGCCCGCTTTCGATACTCGTCCGGATTTCTTTTCCGCAATGCTGTTGCTTCCTCCAAGGAGATACCAGCCGGCACATAGCCGTTCAACTCATCATGAGCCGAGGTTTGATCGGTCAGCACATCGGGTATAATATCCCGGCGTACGAGTTCGGGCTCAATGTCCGCTGCATTACCAACCAGTCCGACCGAAAGCGGTTCTTTTCTCTTGACTGCCTGCTGGACCATGGCCAGAGCCTGATCCAAATCATCGGCCATTTTATCGCAAAACCCCTGTTTAATTCTTCGTTCAATGCGTTGCCGGTCAACTTCGATATCAAGAATGACACCTTCATTCATAGTGACCGCGAGCGGCTGGGCTCCGCTCATTCCGCCCATACCGGCGGTTAAAACCCATTTACCTTTAAGCGATCCATTGAATTCTTTTTGCGCACAAGCTCCGAAAGTCTCGTAAGTTCCCTGTATTATTCCTTGAGTTCCAATATATATCCACGATCCCGCGGTCATTTGACCATACATAATCAGTCCCAGAGCTTCCATTTTACGAAAATAATCCCAATTCGCCCAGGCCGGCACCAACAATGAATTAGCGATCAGAACTCTAGGTGCATGGGAAAAGGTTCTAAAAACAGCAACCGGCTTCCCGGATTGAATGAGCAGCGTTTCATCGTTTTCCAGATTCTTCAGGGATCGGATTATTGCATTATAGCATTCCCAATTGCGGGCCGCACGGCCACTACCGCCATATACAACAAGTTCCTCAGGATTCTCGGCTACATCCGGATCGAGATTATTCATCAGCATACGCATTGCCGCTTCCTGCTGCCAGCCCTTGCAGGTGATCGATGTTCCGGTTGGTGCATGTATGGGCCTATATGCAAAATTCTTTATTGTTTTTGTTTTTTTCATTATACCTCCAAATTATATTCCAATGACCCAATATTCTAATAAGAATTTTTGCTAATGTCAATTGAATATTAATACAGAATTGTAATTGTGTAAATGGTAATTATGTAAATAACTTACTACGTATATCAGGATACCAGACAATCAGTGGGTAGGAGATCAGCAAATCAGCATATCAGAAAAATATTCCTGATATGCTGATGTTCTGATAATCTCCGTACTGGTAATCTGATTTTCTGATCTGCTTCATTCTATTTTCGCATTACTCGATACGCGCTACGATCTATATCGCCACGCTATTTTTCCTTGACAAATTTACAATCGTCTCTATAATAAATTAGGAACCATGTTGTGGATATAATACTTATCTCAAGTCGTGAAAATAAAAGCATTAACATTAAAGTGCGTCTGTTTCTGTTTGTTTTCGCAGGTTTATTTATAGTTCTACTGATCGCTACTTTCATTTATAATATCGTAGTCTTTACTGATCGCCAGGCTGATACCAAACGCTTAACACAACTATCCAAGGAAAACCGATTTGTGCGTCAGGAAATATTGCGTATCGAAAAAAATTTGACCGAGATCAATGATCTGATCGATAGCTTGAAAATGTATGATGAGAAATTACGATCGTACGCCCTGCTTAATCCAATAGATGACGAACTCAGATCGATGGGCATCGGTGGTACCGGACCAAGGCTCAATGCCGATATCCCCAACGATGTTTTAAATAATATAACTGAACTCGGTCAGTTTCTTGATCAACTCCTCGCCCGCTCGCGCTTTCAAAAATCAAGCTTTCAACAGCTCACGGCGAAGATCGAAGACCAGAAGTATATGCGTAGTCGCACCCCTTCGATCGTTCCGGTTCAGGGTTGGTTCATGAGCGGTTTTGGTTATCGTATCGATCCATTCACTGGAGAAGTAAGAATGCATGAAGGTATCGATATCGCCGCTCCACTAAATACCCCGATAGTCGCCGCGGCCGATGGTACGGTACGATTCGCTGATGATAATGGAGGTTTTGGGCTGACCATTGAAATCGATCACGGCTATGGCATGAAAACTCGCTATTGTCACTGTCAGCGGCTAGTTTTCGAAGTGGATCAAACCGTAAAAAGAGGCGATATAATCGCCTATGTCGGCAATACTGGTAAATCGACTGGTCCACATCTGCACTACGAAGTAAGGATAATTGATCAAGCGGTTAATCCGATCAACTACATAATACCCTCAGGGGTTGTCATCGATTAACATGAAAAATTCCCTGATCGCAAGGATCGATCAGTTAAAAGAGCAAAAGGATGCAATCATCCTCGCTCATAATTATCAACCGGGTGAAATCCAGGACATCGCTGATCATGTCGGTGATTCTCTTGAACTGGCACGCATTAGTCAAAACATTGAGCGGTCAACAATTGTGTTCTGTGGTGTACATTTCATGGCTGAAACCGCCAAAATACTTAATCCCGGCAAGACTGTCCTTCTCCCGGATATCCATGCTGGTTGCCCGATGGCCAATATGATAACCGCCGAGCAATTACAGGCCGAAAAAATAAAACACCCGAAAGCAGTGGTCGTTACCTACATCAATTCGACCGCTGCGGTCAAAGCCATTTCTGATGTCTGCTGTACCTCGGCAAATGGAGTTAAGATCATTCAATCGATCGATTCACCCGAGATCATATTCGATCCCGATAAATACCTTGGTGCGTTCATTGCCCGCAGTGTTCCTGAAAAACAATATCACATTTGGAATGGCTATTGCCCGACCCATATGGTTTTTACCCGTGAAGGTATATCGGCCCTGAAAGAGAAACATCCGGATGCAATCGTCCTTGTCCATCCGGAATGCCGTATCGAGGTCCAGGAGATCGCCGACAAAATATGTTCGACATCTCAGATGATTAGCTTTGCCCATAATCACGATGCGAAGGAGTTCATAATCTGTACCGAGATCGGTCTGCTGCACCGCATGAACAAAGATAATCCCGGCAAGACTTTCATCCCCGGCAGTCCTCATGCGATCTGCCCGAATAT
>MEUM01000002.1:0-333 GCA_001771735.1 Caldifarciminota bacterium RBG_13_43_14
TCGGACTTTCACATTTATTCTAAAAAGTCCGCCGGCCTCCATTCTACTAAAACAGGCAGCCGGGATAGCAAAAGGCTCGGCAATTCCCAATCGCGATAAGGTTGGAAAAGTCAATAAAAACCAGATCAAAGAGATCGCCCAGCGCAAAATGAAAGATCTGAACAGTGACACGATCGAACAAGCAATGCGAGTTATCGAAGGAACCGCCCGCAGTATGGGTATCATTGTGGAGGAATAGTGAAACATTCGAAACGATATCGTGACCTAAGCTCAAAAATCGAAACAAAAAGCTATATACTTTCTGAGGCGATCGAAAAAGTAAAAGAACTGGCA
>MEUM01000002.1:349-19570 GCA_001771735.1 Caldifarciminota bacterium RBG_13_43_14
AGTCGATCGATATTTCGATCAAACTCAATATTGATCCTAAAAAAACCGAACAATTAGTCAGAGGAACAACCAATCTTCCCCATGGAACCGGCAAGGAAAAAAGGATTTTAGTTTTAACTAAAGGTGAAAAGGAAAAAGAAGCGAAAGATGCCGGCGCTGATCATGTTGGTTTTGATGAATATATTGATAAACTCAAAAATGGCTGGACGGACATTGATATTATTATCGCCACTCCGGATGTGATGTCAGATGTTGGTAAATTGGGGCGGATCCTGGGACCTAAGGGACTTATGCCTTCACCAAAATCTGGAACTGTTACCTTTGATGTCGCGGCTCAGGTAAAGGCCCTGAAAAAAGGCAAAGTTGAATTTAAAACCGATAAAACCGGCTGCATGCACGTTGCGGTTGGAAAAGCTGCGTTCGGGAAAGAACAACTATACGAAAATATTGTTGTATTCATACAGGACCTCATGAACGCTAAACCATCAAGTGTTCGTGGACAATTCATGAAATCAATAACCATTTCCTCCACGATCGGTCCAGGGATCAAAATTGATGAAAGAAACATCCTCGCCGAAATCCGAAAGGGAGGTTTATAATGCCTTCAAAAAATAATATCAAATACCTCGAGGACACCAAAGAAAAAATGCAATCAGGTAAAGCTTTTTATTTCACTGACTTCAGCGGCGTATCGGTTCAGAACCTTGAAAAACTACGGATCGAGCTTAAAAAAAGCAAAGGTAACTATCTGGTGGTTAAAAATACCTTGGGCACTCTGGTGATGAAGAAATTGGGTTTTACTGATGAAATGATCGGCAATATGTTCATCGGTCCTACTGGTATTGCTATTGCCTTTGATGATCCAATTATCCTGGCAAAGATACTCAATGGCAGTAAAAACATCAAAATAAAAGGCAGTATCATTGAAGGCGTTTTTTATAATACTGAAGATGTCATACGTTTCTCCAAGCTGCCATCAAAAGAAGGTTTATATGCCCAGGTAGCGGGTTCATTGAATATTCTTGGTAATCTTGTTGGCGCTCTTGAAGGGATGATGCGTAATCTTATATATACATTAATATCCATTAAGGAGAAAAGGGACGAGAAAAAATAGATTATGCAAAGAATTAACGGCTTATAAGTATGATTTTCAATGAGAATAATAGTGCTTTATTGGCTAAACCCGAGGAGGTAAAATGACGAAAGAAGCCAAAAAAGGTGTTGAAACCATTGTTGAAGAAATAGGGAATTTATCCGTTCTTGAGCTTTCAGAATTAGTGAAAGCCATCCAGGAAAAATTCGGGGTTAGTGCAGCTGCTCCGGTGCAGATTGTTGCACAAGCGGGCGCTACTGACGCAGCTCAGTCCAAGGCCGAGGAAAAAAGTGAATTCGATGTCACAATGACATCATGCGGAGATAAAAAAATACAGGTACTAAAGGTTTTGCGGGAATTAACCGGTCTTGGCCTTAAAGAAGCAAAAGATATGATCGACAGTCTACCAAAAGTAATAAAAGAAGGCGCGATAAAAGAAGAGGCCCAAAACATTAAAAGCAAGCTCGAGGAAGTCGGGGCTGCGATTGAGCTTAAATAAATATCCATCAAACGGTCGAGAGCATATCTGATTTTGCGCGGATCTAGGTGCAAATTCTATCAATGTACGAAGGGGATATATTTTACATTTTTTTGGGAGATAATATTGCATTATTATGAGAAATATAATTAGTTTCTCAAAAAACAAAGCGACCTTCAAAATGCCCCATTTACTTGAAGTCCAGCTTGAATCGTACTCACAATTCACCAGTAAAACAATTAAGGATATCTTTACTGAATTGTTCCCGGTTGCAGATATTCACAATCGTTATCAATTGGTTTATAATGCACACCGATTTGGATCAGCGAAATACTTAGTAAATGAAGCGATTGAAAAAGGCGCAACATATAGTGTTCCGCTTAAGGTTAGTTTCCGGTTGGTCAGCAAAGAGGACGGTGGTGACATAAAGAATATTGCTGAGCAAGAAATATATTTATGCGACATGCCGGTAATGACCCCTCGCGGGACATTTATAATTAATGGTGTAGAACGGGTTGTTGTCAGCCAAATACACCGATCACCCGGAGTTTATTTTAGCGACGAACAAGGAACCCGTACGGCGATGATCATCCCCTATCGAGGTCAATGGGTGGAATTCATCGTCGATCATACCAATACCTTTTATGCAATCCTGGATCGGAAGCGTAAGCTCATTGGCTCAATGTTCCTGCGTAGTCTGGGTTATGAAACGAATGAAAAAATAATCAAATTGTTCTACCCGACCAAGGAAGTTGATACCAGGAACAGCGTCAATACGATCAGTGCTGAACCAATCTACGATGGTGATTCATTATTGTTTCCAGCCGGGGAGCTCATTGAACAACCTACCGCTGAAGTCTTTAAAAGCAAAGGGATCAAAAAAGTAAAGATCATTGACTCTGGTCATCTTGGAGTTGGCATTCTAGCGAATACCTTTAAAAAAGACCGAACATCATCTCAGGAAGAAGCCGCCAAAAAGATATATACATTACTTCGCTCAATGGCTCCTCCTACTCTTGATATTGCCATCGCTTATATCAAAAACATTCTATTCGATGCTAATCATTTTAATCTTGGTGATGTTGGGAGATTCAAACTCAATATGCGCCTTGGTCTTAATGAAAGAACACATAAAATGAGTTTGACCGAAGCCGATCTCTTCGAGACCTTTCGAAAACTGTTTCAATTTACGGCCGGAGAGTTCACCGCTGATGATATCGATCACCTTGGTAATCGCCGAGTCCGAAGGGTCGGCGAACTATTGGAAGGTCAATTCCGACTTGCCCTAACCCAATTGATCCAAAACATCAAAGAAAGGGCATCGCTCATGGATGAAGAAAGTCTGTCTCCTCAAGATCTGATCAATCCCCGACTGGTATCGAATATTATCAATAAATTTTTTACCACATCGCAGCTGTCACAATTCATGGAGCAAACAAACTCGATATCAGAGATGACTCATAAAAGGCGTATTTCATCACTGGGATCAGGTGGTTTGAAACGCCAAACTGCAGGTTTTGAAGTACGAGATGTTCATTTTTCACATTATTCGAGGATTTGTCCGATCGAAACCCCTGAAGGACCAAATATCGGGTTGATCTCAAGTTTAGCTAGTCATGCTCGAATCGACAAACATGGTTTTATCCTGGCACCATACTGGATCGTGAAAAACAGCCGAGTAACCGAAGAATATGTGTTTTTGCGGGCCGATGAAGAAGATAAATATACTATTGCTCAAGCCAATACGCCGATCGATAAAAATGGGAAAATACTTTCTGAACAAGTTCTTTGCCGGCGTCGCGATGATTTCCCGCTTGTGCCTCCACATGAAGTCGATCTAATGGATGTATCGCCTGAACAAGTTTTTAGTCCCAGCGCTGCATTAATACCATTTTTGGAACATAATGACGCTGACCGCGCTCTAATGGGCTCGAACATGATGCGTCAGGCGGTTCCGGTCATTGAACCTGAAATACCTCTGGTCGGCACGGGTCTGGAAGAAAGAGTAGCGAAAAATTCAGGTACACTATTGATTGCAGAAGAAGATGGATTAGTTACCGAAGTCGATTCGCGTAAGATCACGATCGAAACGAACAAGGGGATAAAGAAACGATATCATCTATCCAAGTTCCTTCGCTCAAATCAAAATACTTGTATTCATCAGAAACCATTGATCAGCATTGATAAAAAGGTCAAGAAAGGTGATATTCTTGCTGATGGTTATGCCACCAAAGAGGGATATCTCGCACTCGGGCGAAATTCCCTGGTTGCATTCATGCCATTTCTTGGGTTCAATTTCGAGGATGCGATTATTGTCAGTGAAGAATTGCTTAAGAACGATGCTTTTACCTCGTTGCATATCCTTGAATTCGACTGTGAGGTGCGTGAAACAAAATTAGGACCTGAAGAAGTGACGCGTGATATTCCGGGGATAAGCGATTTCCTTCTCAAAGACCTTGATGAATACGGAGTTGTGAGAACCGGTGCTCATGTCGGTCCAGATGATATTCTGGTCGGTAAGATCACACCCAAGGGTGAAACCGAATTAACACCTGAAGAAAGGCTGATGCGGGCAGTGTTCGCTGAAAAGGCCACAAATGTTCGTGACACATCGCTACGGGTCGAACCTGGCGTAGAAGGCGTTATTATTGATAGAAAAGTACTGACCAGACGCACGACCGATGCATTAGCAAAAAAGATGGAAGAAGCACAAAGAACCAGGCTAAAGGAAGAATTCACAATTTTGCATAATGAAAGCACATTGATTCGAAATAATTTCCTAAAGCAAGAGCTTCTGAACAAAACTGCAGCCTCAACGATACGCGATGATAAAGGTAGAGTTTTATTGCGCAAAGGTAGCGAATTAAATGAGGAATTTTTTGCGAATCTCAATACGACAAAAATAACTGCTGATGAAAAATTTGTGACGAATGATAAAATAAACAATGAAGTAATAAATATAGTTCTAAGTGGTGAAGAAAAACTCACTCAGATCATTGCCGACCGCAAATTAGAAGAAGATAAATTATTACGCGGAGATGAACTGCCTCATGGTGTATTAAAGATCGTCAAGGTCTTTATTGCCCAAAAACGCAAAGTAGCTGTTGGCGATAAAATGTCCGGCCGTCACGGCAATAAAGGAGTCGTGGCAAAGATAATGCCCGAAGAAAGTATGCCATTTCTCCCCGATGGAACACCAGTCGACATTATACTCAATCCACTTGGTGTTCCATCACGTATGAACGTGGGTCAAATACTGGAGACCCATCTCGGCTGGGCCGCTGATCAGCTGAAATTCCTTGCCATTACTCCGATATTTGATGGTGCAACCGTTGAAGAAATCAAGCAAAAAATGGCCGAA
Source organism: Caldifarciminota bacterium RBG_13_43_14 (assembly GCA_001771735.1). Taxonomy (GTDB): domain Bacteria; phylum Hydrothermota; class Tepidihabitantia; order SM23-42; family SM23-42; genus RBG-13-43-14. The sequence goes on from MEUM01000002.1 coordinate 5,282, forward strand.
GCCAATCTCCCGCTCAATGGTCAGATCGAACTGCGCGATGGTCGTACCGGTAAAAAATTCAATTCTAAAATAACGGTTGGACGGATGTACATGCTTAAGCTAATCCATATGGTCGACGAAAAAATGCATGCCCGTTCCACCGGTCCGTATTCACTTATCACCCAACAGCCGCTTGGAGGAAAAGCTCAATTTGGTGGTCAGCGCCTTGGAGAAATGGAGGTCTGGGCGCTTGAGGCTTATGGAGCAGCCTTTACACTTCAAGAAATGCTAACGGTTAAATCCGATGATGTCGAAGGACGGGCGGCGATGTATGAATCATTGATCCGGGGCAAAAATCCACCCCGGCCAAGAGCACCAGCGTCTTTCAATGTCCTTCTAAAAGAATTGCAGGGATTAGGATTTAATATAACACTCGAGAAAAAGGAGGTCACAGATGAGACGTAGAGCTTATGAAAGCCTAGACCTCACCGACTATGATGGTATAAGATTGAGCCTTGCTTCTCCGGAAGTCATTGCCAACTGGTCACACGGTGAAATAACCCGTGCGGATACGATAAATTATCGTACTCAGAGACCGGAAAAAGATGGACTCTTCTGCGAACGTATATTCGGTCCGATTAAAGATTTCGAATGTTCATGCGGTAAATACAAAAAGGCAAAATACCGCGGTACGATCTGCGACCGCTGCGGGGTCGAAGTTGCGGCTGCTTCAGTACGTCGCGACCGCATGGGACATGTTGATCTTGCTGTACCAATAGCCCATGTTTTCTATTATAAGATCCCGCCCAGCAAAATTGGTTTGCTTCTCGAGCTTTCGATAAATCAGCTGGAAGCGATACTCAATTATGAGGTTTACATCGTACTGGAATCAGGTGATTCTCCTCATCGAAAAGGTAGTGTGCTGCTCGAAGAAGAAAATCAGGAAGCGAAGGAAAAATATACCGGTTTCAAAGCCGATATGGGCGGACAGCCGATTTATGATCTTTTAAAAGAGATCGACCTTGAGAACCTTTCATCGGACCTGCGAATCCGCCTTGAAAAAGAAACTTTAAAGGCACGCCGTTTCCAGTTATTGAAAAAATTGAAACTCGTTGAAGCCTTTAGACTTTCCGGGAACCGTCCTGAATGGATGGTAATGACCCGTCTTCCTGTGATACCTCCCGATCTTCGACCGTTAGTGGCACTTGAGGGCGGCCGATACGCAACCTCTGACCTGAACGATCTGTACAAACGGGTGATCACACGCAACAATCGTGTAAAATCGATCACTTCAGGAATTAAAACGCCTGAGGTCATTGTCCGAAATGAAAAACGCATGCTGCAGGATTCGGTAGATGCATTACTTGATAATACACGCCGTTCGAGACCAATCAAGGGACGCGGTAATCGTCCGCTTCGCTCTCTTGCTGATGCATTGAAAGGCAAGCAGGGTAGATTCCGCCGAAATCTTCTGGGCAAGCGGGTGGATTATTCGGGACGTTCAGTGATCGTCGTCGACCCTTCGCTGAAATTATATGAATGTGGTATACCCAAAGAGATGGCACTTGAGCTATTTAAACCGATGATCGTCAGGAAACTTGAGGAACAAGGTGTTGTTGATTCCGAACGTAGTGCTCGTCGTTTGGTCCGGGCTCGATCTACTGAAGTATATGAAATCCTAGAAGAAATAATCAAGGACCGTCCCGTGCTTTTGAACCGTGCCCCAACCCTTCACCGTGTTTCAATACAGGCATTTCTACCAGTGCTACGCGAAGGTCGGGCAATTACAATACATCCCCTTGTCTGCCATGCTTTCAACGCCGACTTTGACGGGGATACAATGAGCATTCATATTCCTTTATCGCCGGAAGCGATTATCGAATCATATCTGCTTTTGCTTTCGATCCATAACATAAGATCGCCGGCGCATGGTCGAGCATTAATGGCGCCTTCTCAGGACATGGTCATTGGTCTTTATTATCTAACCAAAGAAGAAACATCTCTTCCCAAGACCAATAGAGTATTAAGTTCCGCAGATGAAGCGCATCTGGCAATTGAACAAGAATACATGCGGCTTAATGAACCAGTTAAATATCGGTATGGAAACAAGACTTATGATACCACCCCTGGTCGTGTAATATTTAACGAAATTCTTCCGGAAGAAATGCGTTTCAAAAATACCCTTGTGAATAAACGCAATCTAACCGGTTTGATCGATGAATGTTTGAATAAATTCGGTACTGAACGCACCGTAGCCCTGCTTGACGATTTGAAAGAACAAGGATTTGAATACGCAACCCGCTGTGGACTTACGATCGGGATCGATGATATGATCAGTCCGCGCAACAAAGACAAAATATGGGCACGTGGAACTCGCGAAGTATACGATATCAACAAAGCACAAAAAAGCGGGTTGATTTCTGAAACCGAAAGATACAACAAGATCATCGATACCTGGACGCGGATTTCCATTGAAATAGAAGATAATCTGTTAAACGAACTCGAAAAGGACAACAATGGATTCAATCCCCTGTTTATGATGGTTCATTCAGGAGCAAGGGGCTCCCGTAACCAGGCGTGTCAGATCTGCGGATTGCGAGGACTGATGTCAAAGCCTCAACGTAAGGTCACCTCGGTTCAGATCATCGAAACTCCGATCAAATCATCCTGTAAAGAAGGTCTTTCAGTACTTGAATACTTTATATCAACTCACGGAGCTAGAAAAGGATTGGCCGATACCGCTTTAAAAACTGCTGATGCAGGTTATTTAACGCGTCGACTTGTTGATGCTGCCCAAAACGTTACCATTACCATGGAGGACTGTGGAACGATCATGGGCCAAGAGATCAGCGCTTTAAAGGAAGGTGAAAAGATAGTTGAACCTTTGAACGAAAGGATCGCCGGAAGGGTCGCCCTGGTCGATACGATCGATCCCTTGACCGATGAAGCAATCATTAAAGCTGGTACTGAGATCTCGAACGAACAGGCATTACATATTGAGAAAAGCGGTGTGGAAAAAGCCAAAGTCCGATCGATCCTAACCTGTGAAGCACCGATCGGATTGTGTGCGAAATGCTATGGGCGGAATCTGGCTACGGGCAAGCTGGTCGAGATCGGCGAAGCCGTCGGCATTATTGCCGCCCAATCGATAGGAGAACCAGGAACTCAATTGACCCTCAGAACCTTCCATGGCGGAGGTGTCGCTTTGAGAATCGCCGAGAGCACTTACAAAAATACCGATATCACCGGGGAGGTAAGTTTTGATAACCTCAATGCGGTCGAAAATAGTGACGGTCATCTGGTGAGTGTCAATGATAAAAGTCGAATGATCATTAAGGGAGAAAGCGGTCGGCGGATAACCTATAACATACCGCTTGGTGCCGTGATCTACCCAAAACGCAAAGCAATTGTTCAGCAGGATGATATATTGTTTGAATGGGATCCTTATTCAATACCTATCGTATCACCGGCAAATGGCATGGTCAAGTTCACTGATATTATACCAGGTATTACCGTGCAGGAGAACTGGGTCGATGAACGCTCCGGAGGCAAGCAATTTGTGATCGTAGAAGACCGCCTGCGTCATCATCATCCCAAAATACACATATTCGGTAGTGACAAAAAAGTTCAAAAAACATTCTCAATACCTGCCGGTGCATATTTACTTGTTAAAAATGGTGATCAAATTAAATCCGGAACCTTAATTGCTCGTATCCCCAAGGAGATCGGTAAGAGCAAAGACATTACTGGTGGTCTACCCAGGGTAGAAGAGCTATTTGAAGCAAAGATCGTAAAGAATCCGGCGATTGTCACGGAAATCGACGGCATCGTGGATGTTGAAGAAGAAAAGGGCATCTGGAAAATAATGGTCACACCAGAGGTTGGGGATGCACGTGCTTATCGCCTACCGACGACAAGATATTTAAAAGTGCATTCTGGTGAATATATGCGCGCTGGTGATCCACTATGCGAAGGTGCGATAGACCCTCACGATATATTACGTATTAAAGGCCCAATGGAAACACAGCGATTCTTAGTCAATGAGATCCTTGAGGTTTACCGGATCCAGGACGTGAAGATCGATGATAAACATATTGAGATCATTGTACGGCAGATGCTTCAACGAGTGAAAATCGAAGAACCGGGTAATACACCTTTTGTGGGCGGAGAGATTGTTGATAAAAGACGAGTTATCGAGATCAATCAACAAGCACTTGTTGAAGGACGTAAACCTGCGACCTATCGACCAATCCTGCTTGGTATTACGCGAGCGGCGCTTTCAACCCAATCTTTCTTTTCAGCCTCAAGCTTCCAGGAAACAACCAAGGTACTGGCGGATGCAGCGGTTGAAGGCAAACTTGATCGCCTTGAAGGATTAAAAGAAAATGTAATCGTTGGTCGTATAATTCCTGCCGGAACAGGGCTGGCGGAATTCCAAAAACTGTCACTTTTTGAAGATGAAACTGAAGCCAAGGCGATGTAAAGATCGAATTAAAAAAAGCCCCGTGTAAAACGGGGTTTTTTTTCTCAGATTATAACACTCATTACGATACCGGTAAGTATTGGAACTGAAAAATTGTCATTCCAAGGCAATGGCAACGCTTCAAGCACGGCAGCTGAAACGGCTCCAATGATCAGCAAAAAGATCGGTAAGGCATCGGGCAATAAACTCAACCCGATCGCACTCAGTAAGGCGGTTATTAAAAAACTTAAGGAACCTAGCAGAGTTTTATTGGCGGAGATCTTAGGACTTTTTATATTCTGTCCAATAAGAGCGGCAAAGGTATCTCCCACGATCACAAAAGTACAGGCAGCGATCACAACTGATCTCTTGAATAGCAATGAAGTCACCAAACAACCAAGAAGCAGATAAGTAGCACCACTGAGCCGGGTCAGTTCCTGTCGGCGAAGGAATGACCCAAAAAAAATAATAAATCCTTCTTTAATGCCATTGATATGCAGGCGCATGAAGTCAATGACTACTATTATTATACATACTGCTAAAAGACCGATCCTGGCTGTCGATAGAGGTAGGAAAAAAAATCCTATTGGAATAAATAATGCCCACAGGTTTAAAAGTTTACGAAAGATCTCAGCTTTTACTAAAATATATACCCCAATGAAACCCGATGAGTATTACTCAGCTCGGAATGGGTTAAAAGGGCATAATCAAGTCTGAATTTTTTATATGCTAAACCGATACCAACCGTGAAACGACCGGCATTAAACCCAGCTCGACCTGAAATTACATCACGGAAGCAGAATTCAAAACCGTATTTCATTGAAAATCCAGATACACCGATCTCCTTGATAAAATCGCAAGCGATGGTCAAACGAGAATTTATCCCTCCAAATGGTATTACCGGGCTCACGCCCAGCATGATCTTTGGCAGTATCGTCTCCCGGGTTCCGTTATCCCAAATCAGAGGCGCCAGAATAAAATCACGGACCGCCAGTCCAGCTTGGAAATACTCACTGGTGAATGCACACCCGAGATCAAGACCTCCACCATAGCCGGTTATCGCAACCAGATCACGATAATAGATCTTGATATTGGCTCCATATGCTAACTTCGGACCATTCCTATGAGGATCGCTTCCGATCATTAACCCGCGGGCATACTCAAGATAAAGAACTATGTCGTTGGTCCCAACCGTATCATACGCATATGGCTGATTATCATCACCAGGCAATTCAGTCGTGTCGGGCAAAGTCGTAAGTTTTATATCTCCGACGGAAATATACTGCACCGCCAGGCCAAAAATATGAGCACGTTGTGGGAGGATCACCCCAATATATTCGTTTCTAACAATTCCCGCGAAATTCTCTGAGTGCATGATAAGTATGCTTTTTGGTGCAAAAAACGAACCACCAGGATTATAATATATAGTAGCTGGATCATGGAACTGCGCTATCCCGGTCCCCCCCATCCCACTGGCCCGACCACCAATGCCCAACTCTTGGAAATCACCGGCGTATTTTGCGGCTAATAATACGATCGGTAAAAATAATGCTATAAAGCGCTGCATTTTATACCTGCCTTAATTGTTTTTTCCAGACGACGTCCGTGGCCATGCAAAGCTCTTAGTTTGATTTGATATTCATAATCACCAGGTGCTACTAGATTGCCCTGATTGTCTAACCCATCCCAAACGACTAAAAATTCACCCACTGGACGACGTATACCTTCGATCAAATCCCTAACTTTTTCACCAAGCTGATTAAAAACGCCTATATTGATCTTAGCCTCATCGGTAACATACAGTGCCAGCGTTGACCCTGGTTGTTTGGCCGTGAAGACCTCAGGGAAAGATCCGACAATAAATGCATCAGCTGCTACCCATAAATATTGTCCGCCTTCTTTTTCAGCGATAAAAACCTGACCATAACGACGCCAGATCGTAATCCCACGCGGTGCGATGTATTCACCCCGAGATGTACCAGTACGACCCTGTGATATTATGTACTTAAGATCATGGTCAAACTTATGTATCTGATCATTTACTTCATCGGTGACATAAATGTTGCCGAAATAATCTATTGCGACGTACAGAAATCTAGCATCGGACAAACCCAGATCATAATTATTGACCGAGCCAAGAAATCGTCCTCGCGTTGTAAATTTAGACAATCTCATGCCCGCACGATCAGTGACCGCGATGAAATCATCTTGGTAGTGATTGTGATTGTCGTCGGCATCAATAACTTCAATACCCATAGGCTGATACAACTCGCCAAAACCTATACCTTCATATCCGAACTGAGCGATAAGACTATCAGAACTTGAGTATATATATATTTTTGAATTATCAAAATCGGTCACATAAAGATTGTTTTTGGAATCCAGATCAACATCATAAGGTCGACCGGCAATGAGGATATCAGCTATTTTACTTAATCTACCGCTCTCGTACCGCAGTTTAACAACACGACTATTGCCAAAATCAGCCACATAAATAAAACCATCTTCATTGCCAACAATACCCTTTGGCTGAAACAATTCTTTAGTATTGCCCCAGGTCTTGATCGCTTCAAGCCCGACGTTATAAACGATATGCCCATAGCCGGCATTGACCGCGAAAACGCTCAATTCATCGTCATCTTTTTTGGTCTTCAGATTATCAAGTTCCTTGAGTTTGACCGCGGTAATGCCTTGAGGGTCTTTATAAGTATAACTCGGTCCAAGAAAAAGCTGGAGATAATGTTTTGATGCACGGTAAAAACCAAATGTATGGCTTTTAGGGGGAACCGCCAAAGTCTGGGGATTATACCCAAGTACTAATAATAGAAACAGGACCATCCGTGCAATTATAAGTATTTACTATATTTTGTCAATGATCTCTGTTGACTTCATTAAAAACTTGCGTATAATGCGTATAATGCTTCAAACAATTCTATGCATTCGATCTTGACGAATCCAGCCGAACTTAATATACATTGCATTATGTCAATTCTGTCTTTATTATAATCATTCAATGCATGGAAAGGACAATTAACTTTAATAATTCAATAGAAAAGCTGAAAATACCGGCCGATCATTTTTTGATGGTTTTATCCCCGCATGATGAAGAAAAAGAAGACAATGTACTTGAATCCCTATTTGAAAAATCCGATACGCTGGCAAGCTTCGATGATTTTATCCGATCAGCTAGGAATCTGCTGGTGATCGTCAACGATGCTAGCCGACCAACACCGACCGCTGAGGTTCTAACTTTTATATATGATCGAATCAGGAAATTGAACCCAAGATTTCTGATCGCAACCGGTCTTCATCCGGCCCCGGATGTACAGGAAATTAGATCAATATTCGGTGAATTATATTATCAGATTAACGATTCTATAACGTTGCATGATTCAAAAAATTCAGATGATCTGGTCGATCTGGGAACCTCTAGACACAATACAAGTCTAACCGTTAACAAACTTGTTACCGAAGCTGATAAAATAATAACCATTGGCTCGATCGAACCTCATTATTTTGCTGGCTACACCGGTGGACGAAAATCAATATTACCCGGGGTCGCCGGGTATGATACTATTGAACAGAACCACCGGCATGCATTGCATCCAAACGCAAGACCATTAATGCTTGATAATAATCCAGTCCATGAGGACATGCTCGATATGATCGATGCACTCGGCGTCAATCGTTTTTTTTCAATCCAGACAGTAATGAGCCGGCACCATAAGACTATATACGCAAGTTGCGGCGATATTCATGATTCATTCGAAAAGGCGCGATTAAATACCGTACAAAACTTCCGCGTGGAAGTCCCCACTAAGGTGGATATAATAATGTCAATTGCCTGCCCTCCATTCGATGAAAGTTTTTATCAATCCCTGAAAGCAATCGAAAACACAAAAAACATTCTTAATGAAAACGGAATATTTATTCTGGTAACAACCGCGCATAAAGGCATTGGCCCTATACATTTTGCGAGACTTTTTGAAAATAAGACTAATCTGATCACAGCGGCTGAAAACGCCCTGATCCATTATCGACTTGGAGATCATACGGCAGTCAATTTGAAATCGATAACAACCTGGGCTGAACTCTGGTGTGTTACCGATAAAAAAAACCATAAACTTGAAAATGCTGGAATAAAATTGTATTCATCGATACAACGGTCAATCGATGAAGCCATCCTCAAAAAAGGAACGGCTTCTAAAATTGCCATTGTTGAGGATGGTTGTTTCACTGTACCGATTTTAGAAAATAAAGAAGTGGATAATCATTGGCAAAACCGATATCTTGACAACTAAACCGATTTTTATTATACTGATTTTACAGGCATGATGATAGGACATCATAAACGCTGCCAAGACTGCATTTCAATAATTCTGGAAAGTATTATAGATATTGTATTACAATTATTTAGTAGAATCGATAATGAACAATTTATTTCAATTATAATAATGAATCAAGAAAAGGAGGTATAGTGGAAATCCACGGGTACAATGTACCTGAAGACCTTTATTATCATAATGAAAATGCATGGTTGAGACTCGAATCCGACGGCACGGTCACAATCGGCATGGATGATTTTTATCAGAAACAGGCCGGCGATACTACCTATATTGATTTACCGTTCGAAGGTGATAGCGTCAGCCAGGGAGAGACCTGCGGTAAGATTCAATCTTCGAAATGGGTTGGGAAACTAGTTTCTCCTATCTCTGGCGAGATCACCGAAGTCAACCGCGAGCTCGAAAATGACTGCCGTTTAATAAATAAGGATTCGTACAATTCCGGATGGATAATGAAAGTCAAATCAACGAATCTTGAAGAAGAGCTCAAGAATCTGGCACATGGTCCTGAAGCACTCAAGAAATTCATCGAAGACCATATTGCCAAAGCAAAAAGTGGAGGTTAAACAGTTCAACGGAGGAATTAGCTATGAAAAAAGTAAGCATTATCGGCGCGGGTAATGTTGGGGCAAACGCGGCTTTCTATATCGGAGAAAAGAATTTTGCCGATGTGATGATGATTGATTCAGTTGAAGGAAGAGCAAAAGGTAAGGCCCTTGATCTGATGGAAGCAGCACCAGCAAGAGTATACGAGGCAAAAATAGACGGTTCAGATAACATAGAAGACATCGCAGGATCTGAGGTGGTTGTTATTACCGCCGGGCATGTAAGAAAACCTCATATGTCCCGCTTGGATCTATTGGAATCAAATGCAAAACTTATTGATCCAATTATTGGTCAGATAAAAAAATATACTCCTGATGCTATAATAATTAATATAACTGAACCGGTCGATGCATTAACATGGTATATATTGAAAAAAGGTAGTTTTGATCCCAAAAAAGTGATCGGAATGACTGGGGTATTGGATACTACACGATTAAGAGAGTTTATCTCAAAAGAACTTCAAGTTTCGACCGCTAATACTACGGCAATAGTAATTGGCGGACATCATGACTACATGGTAATTATCCCCAGATACGCCACGGTTGAGGGAATCCCCATAACCCAGCTATTGCCTAAAGAGAAGATTGATGCATTAATAAAACGCACCCGAGAAGCTGGCAGTGAAATTTTATCATATCTCAAAACTGCAACTGCGCACTATGCCCCGGCCGCAGCAATTGCTGAAATTGTCGAGGCGATTGTCAAAGATTCAAAGCGCGTCCTATGTGTTTCAACCTGTTTACTGGACGAATACGACATCAAAGATCTGTGCCTGGGTGTACCGGTAATAATTGGCGCAAAAGGTGTAGAGAAAGTTATTAAACTCCTTCTGACGCTCGAAGAAAAGCAGCAGTTCGATGAATCAGTAGCAGTGATTAGAAGTGCGGTTGAAACATTGGAATTATAACGAATTGAAAGGAGATTGGTAAAATGAAAAAGGTTTCTATTATCGGCGGAGGAAATGTCGGCAGTTCTACCGCTTTGTATTTAGCTGAAAAACGAATAGCTGATATCCATCTGATTGATGTTATTGAAGGTCTAGCAGAAGGAAAGGCGCTTGATGCAGAGGAAGCAGCACCAATCCGTCACTATGATATTGAATTAAGAGGGTCAACCGATTTTTCAAATTTAAAGGATTCCGATGTTGTTGTGATCACCGCTGGCATTGCACGCCAACCCGGAATGTCACGGGATGATTTGCTCAATACGAACGCCAGGATTATCAAGTCCGTATCAGAAAAAACTGCCTACTATACGCCAAACGCGATCATAATTATGGTCACTAATCCTCTTGATGTAATGACTTATTTAGCATTGAAAGTAACTGGTTTTGCATTGAAAAGAGTTATCGGTATGGCAGGAATTCTGGATTCCATAAGATTCAGATATTTTGTTGCCCAGAAACTGGGAATCGCTATTAATGATACTACCGCAATGGTTCTGGGTGGTCATGGTGATTCAATGGTTCCTTTACCACGCTACTCAACCGTCGCGGGTATTCCAATTACCGAACTTCTATCCAGCGATGAAATCGATCAAATAATCGAACGAACCCGAAAAGGAGGCGCCGAAATCGTTGGCTATCTCAAAACCGGCAGCGCCTACTATGCACCGGCCGCCTCAGTAGCAGAAATGGTTGAATGCATTATCCGAGACAAAAGACGTATCCGACCCTGCTCTACTTATCTTCGGGGTGAATATGGTATTAACGGTATTTTTGTAGGTGTCCCGGTGATGTTGGGCAAAAACGGCGTTGAACAAATCATTGAACTTGAACTGATACCCGAAGAGAAAGAAGCTCTTCACAAATCAGCTTCTGATGTAAAAACAGTTATTGAAGCCCTTGAGAATCAAAACATCATATAATTAATAGATGTATTAATGGATTCTTGTTCTTAAATCATGAAAATCAGAATTGGCATACCATATGGTCGCGAAAATATTTACATACAAATTGAAGAGAAACATATTGGGGAAATTATATATCCCAATGATGTTACCACGGGCGACGAAGAGACGACACTAAAACATGCCCTGGAAAATCCGGTTCAATCAAGCACGTTTGACGATTTCATAAATAATGCCGGCGATATCATTTTCCTTGTTAACGATGCCACACGCCCAACACCGACTGCGAAGATTTTGAAGCTAATCCATCATCAGATAAAAGACAAAAAAATAAAATTTCTTATAGCTACCGGTATGCATCGGGCCCCAACCGAGGAAGAAAAATTTGAGATTTTCGGTGAACTGTATAACGAATTCAGAGATAGAATATTTTCTCACGACAGCAAAAAAGATGAGGACATGGTATATCTTGGCGCGTCGAAAAATGGTACCGAGATGTTTGTCAATAAAATGGCGGTCGATGCTCAAAAGATCGTGATTATTGGGTCAGTAGAACCACACTATTTTGCCGGGTATACTGGCGGCAGAAAATCTTTTCTACCCGGGATCGCCTCTTATAAAACCATTGAGCAAAATCATAAACTTGCCCTCAAAACGAGTGCCAAGGCATTAAGTCTCACGGGTAATCCGGTGCACGAGGATATGGAAGATGCGATCCAGACGATAAAAGGCAAAGAAATATTCGCCATCATGACCGTGCTTGACCGTTACGAAAGAATCTATGCCGCAACGGCCGGCGATATTACCGAATCACTGAAAGCTGCGATTGATAAAGCCCATCGCGTATTCTCGGTTGAAATCAAGGAGAAAGCCGATATTGTGGTCGCGGTTGCTCCATATCCCATGGATATAGACTTATATCAATCACAAAAAGCATTAGACAACGGGAAATTAGCACTCAACGACAATGGGATTCTCATCATGATCTCAAAATGCCGTATGGGTATTGGCAGCGAGACATTTGTAAAGTTGTTAAGCAGCTGCCGTACTCCACAAGATACTCTGGATAAGATTGATAAAGAATTCAAACTTGGTTATCACAAAGCCGCTAAAATGGCTGAAATCGCCCGCTGGGCACAAATGTGGGCAGTCACCAGTCTTGATGATGATTTGTTAAACAGCATTTTCCTAAAACCTTTCAAAACTATTCAGGAAGCAATTAACACGGCAATCGCTGAAAAAGGCGACGAAAAAATCCTTTTCCTGATGAACGCAAGCCTTACCGTACCCAAACTTCGCAGAACGCTGGTGTATCGATCGCGCAAATCTGTTTATTCCACAATATGGGAACCCCGGCTGCACTGGAGAAATATAGAAATGCCGATTCTGACAAAGACATAAAAGATACGTTCGACGAATTTTTACTCGTAATAATAGTCGATACTGTTTACTGCTAATCACCGCCGAACACTAATACAAAATATCCAATGAGCATGTTGACTTTGTAAAGAAAATTACTATAATCATCACAGAAAAAAATAAATTATTTTAGAAATTAAGGAGATTATATGCCCATCAAAAAAGAAATAATACAAGAATTGCAGGATATCGTCGGTAATGAATCTTGCCTGTTTTCCAATGCTGCGCTTTACGTGTACGCGTTCGATGGGGGGATCCATCGAAAAAAACCCGATGTTGTTGTGCAACCTCAGACGACTTCACAGGTACAGAAAATCGTTCTGCTCGCCAATAAACACCGGGTCCCGCTTGTGCCGCGCGGCGCCGGATCCGGGCTCTGCGGTATGGCGGTCCCGATCGACGGCGGTATCGTGGTCGATATGCAGCGCATGAATAAAATTAAGGAAATAAGAGTCGGCGACCTATTCTGCATTGTCGAACCGGGCGTGATCTGCGACGATTTCAATGCCGCGCTTGGGCCGGCTAAATTCTTTATTCCAGGTCCCGCTTCGAGTGAAGTAGCAACGCTGGGCGGCATGATCGCGTTGAACGCGTCCGGTGGCAAGGCGGTGAAATATGGCGCGATCAGAGACTATGTTCTGGGATTAGAGATTGTAACTCCGACCGGTGAAATCGCAACTCTTGGCACCAAAACAATAAAACATTCCAGCGGTTATCAACTCGAAAGACTGATCGTTGGTTCTGAAGGAACACTGGGGATAATTACCGAAGCAAATATACGCATTGCCCCCAAACCAAAAAAAATTGCTGCGTGCGTAGCTTCGTATGACGATCTGGAAAAAGCCGGTCAATGTGTTTCAAATATCATCGCTCGACCGTTGATTCCTTCGGAGCTCGAAATCATGTCCGAACCATGCATCAAAGCGGTAAACAAAGCCGCAAAAATGAACCTTCCTGAAGTTGCCGGCATCCTTCTTATTGAGCTTGATGGCTCACCTGAAGACGTGAAGCGCGATATTGAAATCGTCGGGCAGATATGTAAAGAAACAGGAGCAGTATCAGTTGAATTTACTGAAGATCAGAAAAGAATTGCTGAACTGTGGAAGGCACGCAAGCAAATGATACCGTCACTCAGCATCCTCAAAGAAGAATATGTTACCACGATGCTGGCTGATGATATGGCCGTACCTGTTTCCCAGATACCAAAAGCAGTTGCCGGCATATGGGAAATATCTCAGAAATATGATATTATCATTCCGCCATACGGGCACGCAGGAGATGGCAACCTGCACACCAAAGTTCTCATGAATGCTACCAATCCCGAACACTGGAAACAGGCGCAAAGCGCAGTAAGAGAAGTCTACGATCTCATACACGCGCTCGGTGGCACGACAACCGGTGAGCATGGAATAGGTATTACGAAAGCACCTGATTTCCATCGCGAGCGAAAGACCATGATACCGATGATGAAGGCAATAAAGAAAGCCCTTGATCCGAATAACATCATGAATCCGCATAAAATCGATCAGTGGACCGAGGGGTTCGTGCACGAACTGCGATACCCTACGGATCCGAAACGGAAGCTTTCCGGACACCTCGCAAAATGGGAAAACGAAATGATGACCTGCACAA
>MEUM01000002.1:19650-19756 GCA_001771735.1 Caldifarciminota bacterium RBG_13_43_14
TCGAAAACATCAAGAAAAGCGGTAATATATTTGCTGACGATGAGGTAATGGCACCGATCCAGGATGGTGAAACACCGGTGTTTATTGGCTGCCAGTTCCTGGCTCG
>MEUM01000002.1:19830-22375 GCA_001771735.1 Caldifarciminota bacterium RBG_13_43_14
GTCACATATCATGATCCCTGCGATCTGTCGCGCGGTGCGAAAATCACCAAGGAACCTCGGGATATCATCAAGGCGATCGGACTGGAACTCGTCGAGATGAAATTCAAAGATAACACATCGCGGTGCTGCGGCGGGGGCGGCGGTGTTCTTGTGTCAGACAAACCACTATCTGACGTTATGGCCGAGAAACGAATTACTGAAGCGATCAAGACCAATGTTGATACGATTGTAACTGCCTGCGCAACCTGTGAACAGGTTCTCATGAATGCAGCAAACGCTTACGCGGAAAAACATGGCAATGGTAACGGCAAAATGAAAGTTATGGGTTTGCAGCAATTGCTCTGGAAAGCATTAAAGTAGCTGATTTTCAGTTCATAGTATTAGAGATAGGAGCGTTTATGCCGCTCCTATCCAAAAGGGAAATAATCCAATATGAATTTAATTAAATTGGACAAACTGCCAGGTCAGGATTCAATGTTGATCTTCCATACCCTGGCACGAATTGGGTTTGAAGGACTGGTAATCGTTTCTCCTTCAGTTCCTCTGGCGAGTGCAGGATATTTCCAGGACGTTCAGAAAGAAATCGACCTGGATTACTGTAAGAATGCAGGTATTTCGGTCATGCGCCGTGAGGTTGGCGGCGGTGCTACCTATCTTGATGGAAATCAAATATTTTATCAAATGATCTGGTCTCGTAATAATCCAATATTCCCCACCAATATCAAAGGAATTTTCGAGATACTTTCTCAGCCAGCCTGTGAAACCTATGGAAAATTTGGTATCAAAACATTCTTTCGCGCGGAAAATGATATCGTCACTGATAAAGGCAAAAAAATAGCAGGGGAAGGTGGCGGAGATATCGGAAATTCAATGGTTTTTGTTGGTGGTATATTATTGGATTTTGACTATAAAACTATGAGCAAAGTGCTGAAAGTACCGGACGAGAAATTCCGTGATAAGATTTATAAAACCATGGAAGAAAATCTGACTACGATGAAACGGGAACTCGGTGAGATCCCCCCGCGAGAAGAAATCAAACGCGTACTGATCGAAAATTTCGAAAAACTAACTGGCAGGCTCGAAGCGATAACCCTCGACAATATGACATTACAGAAACTCCGTGAACTCGAGAAAGAATTCATGTCTCATAAATTCCTCTTTAAGAAAACACCCCGTATCCCTGAGGGCGTGAAGATTAAAGAAGGCATTGACATACTTTATGGTCTCTATAAATCCAAAGGCGGGCTTATACGAACGGCTGAGGAAGTGAAGAATAAAAAAATTCTCAAAGATATAGTGGTCTCGGGTGATTTCAACCTTTTTCCCAAACACGGCCTCCATGAAATCGAGAAAACCTTGAAAAATGAAGACTTTAGCCGTGATACTATCAAACAAGCGATCGAACAAGCATATGAAAAACATAAAATAGAATCCCCTGGAGTTGAACCGGAAGACATCACTAAAACAATAGTTGAGGCTAAATAATCAATGAAATATCGAGTGGTTCTAATATATAACAAAAACTTATAAACTGAAGGAGACAAATGATTGATCTCAGCAAAGCAGATCCTAATTTCAAATGGGAGATAGTCAAACAAGAAGGCGGACAACAACTCCTCAAGTGTTTTGGCTGCAGCGATTGCGCGGCCAGTTGCCCGGTGCGTTTCTTTGACGATCGTTATAACCCCCGCAAGATCATCCGGTTGACCATCCTGGGCATGAAAGAACTTGTCGTTTCCTCGCCCTTCCTATGGTTCTGTGCTCATTGTCATGCCTGCACCGAACGATGTCCTCAAGGCATACCAGTTGCTGAATTGATCAACGCAATAAAAAACTATGCGGTTGAGAACGGTTTCTGTCCAGACGGATATAAAACCCAGCTCGATTTATTGAAACAACTCGGGCGGTTATATGAAATTGAGGATTTTGATTTAAAAAAGAGACAACGAATCGGCCTTCCTCCGATTGATAAAACTATACCCGATGTTGCCAGGATACTCGGGTTTACGGGCATTGAAAAGTTGGTGAAGAAATGAAGTTTGCGCTATTCCTCGGGTGTACAGTACCAGTTCGTGCTCAACACTACGAGCTGAGCGCTCGCAACGTAGCAAAGGAGCTCGGCATTGAGTTCGTTGACATGAACAGCGCATCCTGTTGCGGATTCCCCATCAAAGCAGTGCATGCGGAAACTGCTCTATTGATCGCAGCACGGAACATCGCGATTGCCAGCACTATGAGTCTCAATATCGTCACGCTCTGTAATTCGTGCACTGCCATGCTCTCCGATGCCCAAGCAGAACTAAAAAACAATCACTTTTACAAAAAATTTAAAACCCTGGGTTTATCATATCCCAAGGAAATCACGGTAAAGCACTTTGTCCGCATGCTCTACGAAGACGTTGGAATCGATCGGTTGAAAGCTGCCGTTAAAAAACCACTGAAGGAATTAAAGGTGATCGCTCATTACGGATGTCACTATATACGTCCGTCATACTTGTATGGTTTTGACAACACTGAAGTCCCTCATACTCTTGACGATCTTATC
>MEUM01000002.1:22468-22680 GCA_001771735.1 Caldifarciminota bacterium RBG_13_43_14
ATGGCAAATCACAAATTGTATGAAGCAAAGAAGAACCGAGCCGACGCTCTTATTTCTATTTGTCCGTTCTGTACGGTTATGTATGAGGACAATCAGAGAAAAGCAGAGGAAAAGTTCAATATGCAGTACGAACTTCCAGTATTATACTATCCTCAATTGCTCGGTCTCAGCTTTGGTCTCGATAAAAACACTGTTGGGTTCAGGTTTAACCG
>MEUM01000003.1:0-4764 GCA_001771735.1 Caldifarciminota bacterium RBG_13_43_14
GAAAAGAACAGTACTCCCTCCATAGGCGGGCAGGCACTAATTATGTAATGACTTAATGACCAATGACTCAATTACGTTTTTATTTAAAGACAAGCTTGACAAATGCCGGTTATTGCATATAGTTTGTAGTACTTTTGGTATGATGTATATGAAAAGGAGTGAATAATGGCAAAAACAAGGATCACGATTACGCTTGACGAGAAGTATGTGAAAGATCTTGATCGAATTGCCCGGATCAAGAAAATCAACCGAAGCGCGCTGGTTGAAGAGGCAATATTGCTCTGGGAAAAAGAAAACATCAACCGCGCATTAGTGTACGGGTATCAGAGCATGGTCAAGGAAGATAGCCAGGTAGTTGAGGAATATATCAAGATTGCAGGGGAAATACTTGATGATTAATCCTTTTCCAAGGCGCGGGGAGATATGGTTGGTTGATTTCAATCCAGGGCGAGGGAGTGAACAAAAAGGTTTTCGACCAGCCGTTATTGTACAGAATGATATTGGCAATCAATACGCGGCCACAACGATCATTGCAGCGATAACGACAACTATTAAGATTTATCCAGTGGCGGTATTCCTTAAAGCACTGGTTGGTGGTTTGAAAAATGATTCGATGGTGAATTGCGCACAAATACTGACGATCAGTAAAGATCGGCTTAAGAAAAAAATTGGTAGTTTAGATAAAGAACTGGTCAAGAAGATAGATCAAGCGTTGCGCGTAAGCCTGGGTCTTTTAGTTTTTTAAGTCTATTCAGGATTTTTGGCTTATTTGGTTATTTGGATTATATTTCTTTTTACTGCCTTCTGCTTAGTGCTTACTTAGAAGTTTTTAGCCATGCAAATCTTTGCTATTTTAAATATTTTAACGTGTGTAAAGTAAGATGGCCAAATTGATGAAAGATGTATTCAGGGACCAGTATGTGCATTTCTTCACAGACAATATTGTTGCCGTCTATTTTTTGCTGTTTAAATATTGAGTTCATGATATTTACCGTTGATGACTGAATGCTGATGACCGTGTCATCATAATCCCGGTTACAGACCACACCCCCGCCGAGCGCACTGAAATCGGTCTTTGATTGGTTATAGTCGACAGTCGCACCGCAGCGAACACAATTATCAAGATGCGGCTTGACGCCGGCGATCGCGATTGCACGCAATAAATTAACATAAACATACAGGCGAATATTCTTCGGTTCAATTGTCTGCAACCGGCGTAGAAATAAAAATATGAGTGTATATGATTTTTCATCATGCTGTCCTAAGGCGAGCGTTTTTTCAAAGAATTCGCTCAAGACCAAACCTGCGTTCATACGCTGCGGATCATTACGCAATTTAGCGAAATCATCGATAATAACCGCATCACTTAGATTGTAGGTATCTTTTTCCTCGCGTTTGTAAAAAATGATTTCATTAAGATTGAGCCGTTCCATGGTACCGCAGAGCTTGCTGCGCGGTCGGCGGCAGCCCTTGGCCAGTATTTGTATTCGGCCGTGATTGGAAGTAAGTACGGATGCGAATAAGCTCGATTCCTTGAAGTTGCGGGTGTTAAGGATAATGCCTCGGGTTTTAATGATCTTAGACATTTTTTTAGTCTTGCGGTCAATTATAAAATGTCAGTTGGCAAAGTCAATGATGTCAATTTATAAAATCCATCATTCTTACCCTCTCCCTTTGAAAAGTATGTAGGGCAGGGTTTTAGCCAGGCAAATGCAAACCTAAAGGTTTGCACTACGTTTATTAAATTATTAGATTGGAATTTGTCCTGAAATTGATTCAGGATTGGTTCTCGGATTTTAGCTTTAGGCCGGCATTAAAGGCTTTCAGGTTGAGATCGATGTATTTTTCCTTGATATTTTCCCGTAATGCTTTGTCCCACGTATCGGGATCAAATTTTAAAAAACGTGCCAGCACGCCCAGTAATATGATGTTTACGGTGCGTTCATTACCCAGCTCATTCGCTTTTTTTTCGGCATCGATCAAATAAACCTTACCGCGGTCATTGAGTTTTGATAGTATATCTTCCGGATATTTGGTTTGACCGGTCAGCACGCTCATCGGCGGTATCTTGCGATCATTAACGATTATTTTCCCATTTTTCTTTAAATAATGAAGATAACGCAGGGCTTCGAGCTTTTCAAAGGCAAGTATATAATAAGCGGTACCTTCCTCGATCAGCGGCGAATGAATTTTATGACCGAACCGTACATGAGTGATAACGCTGCCGCCCCGCTGCGCCATTCCGTGAACTTCACTCTTTTTTATATCAAAGCCTCGGTTGAAAACCGCACTGCAGAGAACATTGGATGCAAGGATAATTCCCTGACCACCAACACCGCAGATAACAATATTCGTTACTTTGTTCTGGTCTTTGCTCATCGTACAATGTCCCGAAGTTTAATCGCCTCGCAAGTGCAAACCTGGGCGCATAAACCACAGCCAAAGCATAGATCCGCATCAATCACGGCGATCTCTTTTTCTTTTCCTGGAATCGATGTCAAACTTATTGCCGGACAGCCGATGCGCATACAGATATTGCAGCTTTTGCAGTTTTCAGAATCGACATAATAGGGTATTTTTCTTTTTAATAGCAGAGCGCAGGGACGGCGGAAAACCAGTACTGTTACCCCGTCAAATTCAAGCGCCTCTTTGATCGTATTTTCGGTTTCTTCAAGATCATCCGGGTTGACTGTTTTAACGAATTCCACACCGCAGCCACGGGCTATATCCTCAGGGGGTATTCTTTTACCGGTTTCACCATGAGCGAGCTTGCCCGTACCAGGATGCGGCTGATGTCCGGTCATGGCGGTTGTGTAATTGTCAACGATGATCAAATTAAGATTACCTTTATTATAAACGGCATTGACCAGACCGGTTATGCCCGAGTGGAAGAAAGTGGAATCGCCGAGCACGGCGACCATCTTATTACTGAATTCTTTGCCCAATGCTTTGTCCAGACCGTGAGCATTGGTGATCGAGGCGCCCATGCATATACAGGTATCCATCGCATTCAACGGCGGTAATGCACTCAGGGTGTAACAGCCGATATCGCCGGTAGCAACGAGGTTGAGTTTATTGATAATATAAAAAACTCCACGATGCGGACAGCCCGGACATAGCACTGGAGGGCGGACCGGTGCTGGTTCGGGGTTTATATCGAGTTTTTTAATATTGAAACTTTCTTTTATTACTTTCGGGGTAAGCTCACCGCATACCGGTATTCTTGCTTTACCGGTTGCTTTTATACCCATCGCTTTGATCTCGGTTTCCAATATCGGATCGCCTTCCTCAATAATAATGACATTACGAACCTGCCGGCTGAATTCGCGTATCAATTTTTCGGGCAGGGGATAGGTGAAAGCAAGTTTCAGGAAACTTGCTTTGGGAAAGACCTCTTTTGCATATTGATATGAGATTCCCGAAGTTATTATGCCCAGCTTTTTCTGACCCCATTCGATTTGATTATAGAGAAATTTTTCACTGTATTCAGCCAGTTTTTTCATTCGTTCTTCGACTGCTATATGAAGTAGTCGGGCATGAGCCGGCAGCACCAAACGCTTTTTTATATTCTTGGTGTAGCCGGATATTTGATGTTCAATACGGTCGTCGAGATCAACCAAACAAGTAGAGTGACAGATGCGTGTTGTCAATCGCAATAATACCGGAGTGTCGAATTGCTCGGAAATTTCAAAACCGAGTTTGACGAATATTCGGGCTTCCTGGGAATCGGACGGTTCGAGCATCGGTATTTTGGCGTGTCGGGCATAATGCCGGTTGTCTTGTTCGTTTTGGGATGACCACATGCCCGGATCGTCCGCGTTTACAATAACAAATCCGCCGGTAACGCCCGAGTATGCCATAGTGAAAAGGGGATCGGCCGCAACATTGAGTCCGACATGTTTCATTGCGACCAAGCTGCGGCAGCCGGCGAATGAAGCCCCGGCAGCAACCTCAAGGGCAACTTTTTCATTGATCGACCATTCAGCGTAAATCTCCGGATATAGTATGATATTTTCCAGGATCTCGGTCGAGGGAGTGCCGGGATAAGCCGCGGCAACCTTGCAGCCCGCTTCCCAGGCGCCGCGCGCGACGGCCTCATTTCCAGAAAGTATTGTTTTCACTTTTCGGATGACATCAAGATGGTCGGGTCAGTTCAGTTCTCTATTTTAATCCTAGTACAGATGTGTACCCGGGTATATCGAGAAAACCATGGCCGCTGATATTGAAAGCGATGACTTTCTTTTCACCCGATTCCTTGCATTTTAACGCCTCATCGATCGCCGCGCATACTGAGTACGCCGATTCGGGTGCTGGTAACCAGCCTTCAGCTTCCATGAAAAACTTTGCCTTTTCAAAAACGTATTTCTCATCGCCCGGATATGCTACCGTATCGATATAGCCCTTATTGCGCAACAGACTGAGTATCGGCGAGCAGCCGTGATAACGGAGCCCGTCGCCTTTGATCGGCTCCATGTCGGTTTTATGGCCGAGTGTGTACATCTTCAACATGGGTGTTATCTCCGCGTAATCGGCGAAGTCGTATTCGTATGTACCCTGCAAATTGGGCGCTACTTTGCTCTGGGCCGCGATGAATTTGATCTTTTTGCCTTTTTTCAACACATCGCCAAGAAATGGAATTGCGAACCCGCCAAAGTTTGAACCGCCGCCGAGGCAGGATATGACGACGTCCGGATAATCGTCGAAGATCTCGAACTGTTTTTGCGTTTCCTGACCAATGATCGTCTGGTGCAGAAGCACGTGGTT
>MEUM01000003.1:4771-5160 GCA_001771735.1 Caldifarciminota bacterium RBG_13_43_14
GAACCGAGTACATAGGTCGCCTTGGGATCGTTCTGGGAATCTTCAAGGCCTTCGGAAATGGCGATACCGAGCGATCCGACATGTTTGGGATTTTTGTCGTACAGAGTTTTGCCGAACTTGGTCATCGGGCTGGGTGATGCGTAAACGTCGGCGCCTAAAAGCTTCATGAAATTCAAACGGTCTTCTTTCCAGTTGTAAACGCTGCGAACCCAGAACACGGTGCATTTTAAGCCGGAGATAGCGGCCGCATATGAAAGGGCAGTACCCCATTGACCGGCCCCGGTTTCGGTTGTAACGCGTTCAAACCCCTGTTGTTTTGCATAATAACACTGGGCGAGGGCGGTGTTTACTTTGTGGCTGCCGGTGGGACTGAAAAATTCGCTTTTATA
>MEUM01000003.1:5227-8415 GCA_001771735.1 Caldifarciminota bacterium RBG_13_43_14
CCGGCTTTGGAAAAGAGGTCCATAATGCCGCCCGGGATATCGATCCAGGTTTCGGTTGCGAATTCCTGCTTCAGGCATTCACCGATCATTAAATTCGGTAGGTTCTGGAGCCGCGATGGTCCATCTTTCGGGTCAAGGGGCGGTGGCAGCGGTTCTGGCAGGTCTGGAATTATATTATACCATTGCTTTGGTATTTCGTCAAATTTAATATTGACCATGTTTTTCATCGATTCCTCCTATTTATCATGTATTCCATATTATTCATATAGTTAGGATTGTCAATCAGGTGTATGATTTTACCAGTTCTTCCTGGTTCAAGATCCGAAGGACACCGCAGGCCAATCCTTCCATTTCACCTTCACCTGGATACACAAAGAAGCGCGAACACAAGAATCCAATCCATTCTTTTAGCTTATTGACGAATTGTGCTGAATTAGCAATACCGCCGGTTATGATTATAGCATCAATCTGACCCTTTAAAACAATTGAATAAGCACCGGTTTCTTTGGCGATTTGATAAATCATGGCCTTATAAGCCAGTTCCGCTTCCTGATCGCCTTTATCGATCCTGGATTCGATCGCCTGTATATCGTCAGTACCCAGATATGAAAGCATGCCGCCCTCGCGATTAAGTTTTTTCTTAATATCGTCAGCCGTATATTGACCGGAGAAGCATAATTTGACAAGGGGCATGGTTGGTAGAACGCCGCTTCGTTGGGGTGAAAAAGGACCATCTTCATTGGCATTCGATGAATCGACTTGCTTGCCTTGTAAATGGGCAGCGACCGTGATGCCGGTACCAAGATGAATGATCACGAAATTGCAGTTTTCATAAGGCTTTTTAAGTTCTCCGGCTGCTTTTTTAGCAACCATTCGCACATTCAGGGCATGGCTCAATGCTTTTCTTTTTATCTCTCTAAGCCCTGAGAAACGTGAAAGTTCCCAGAATTCATCGACTGATACCGGATCTACAAAATATGCATTTTTGCCTATTTGATCGGCGATCTCCTTTGCAATCAATACTCCGAGCAAGGATGGATGTTCGGATTGATAATTGCCGGTTTTTATGTCATTGATCAATAAATCATTTACTTGATAAGTGCCACTGACCAGGGGTTTAAAAGGACCGCCCCGGCCCACAACCGCCTGCAAGGTCTGGAGGTCGAAATTTCTTGTTTGCAGAAAATCAAGTATCGCTTTTCTTCGATAATCGTATTGGTCGATGATTTTGGGGAATTGCAGCAGTTGCTCGGAAGGATGCCGGATATTTTCTTCGAAGAGCAGTAATTCGTTTTCAAAGACGGCGATCCGGGTTGAGCCGGCGCCCGGATTTATTACCAGAATGCGATAGATCATTTTTCTCTCCTTGAATCAATGATATCCGAAAATCCATTGACGGTCAATGCAAAATTATTATACTGACAATATGATATTGATCTTCTTATTTGCAATTAGTACCGGCGTGATCATGTAACGCGGAAATTCCTTCAAAATATGACTATTTTTTATAATCCCCCTTATTCCCCCTTTAAAAAAGGGGGAATAAGGGGGATTTAGTTTTATTTTTTAAAATACGGATGGGCAAAGATCGGCAGCCGTGAAGACTTAGTATCGCTCGGCACAAAATCCATTTCTTCGATTAGTAAAGCCGGTGTAATAACCGAGACCGGATAATTATTACCTTCATCGTCATAATAGATGAAATTGTAAACATACTCTTGATCCCCGGCAGCAATAATATCTCTGAGCACTCGGGTTGTTACTGAAGAGAATTCAAGTCCTCTTATCAGGGATACCTTTCCCAATGTGTCTATTTTGTAAGCAATGGCCGGCGGGGACAATAATTTGACTTCAGCCGAGCTTCCACGGGAAAAATATCGCATGTACCGCTCTTTTAGCATCAACTCCCGGGTCGGCGTTAAATGGCTAATGATCAAGGCATAGGGAAGGCCATAGTCGCGGCAGAGCTTCAATCCGTTTTCTTTAAGCGTTTCGAAATCGCAGGTTTCGTTCGCATCGACGATCAGATTCCCGATCATACCGATACAGCGTCGTGAATAGCTTTCATCCCGGAAACGCGCATGACCATTTGATGTCTTGATTTTTTTGATCGGAGTCCGGCTCATCATCAATCCGATCATTTTCCCGTCAGTCACGATGTCAGCCTCCTGAGCTCTAACTCCCTGATCGTCAATACTAAAGCCTCCAATCAGTGATTTTCCTTTCCATGTTTTCAAATTAGGATCATCCCATACATGAAAAAAATCAGGCATAACTTTTCTTCCGTAACGATTCACCAGATGAGCCATTCCTTTATTGGATCCGCTGCGGGCAAGCATTTCATTTTCGAAAAGCGGAGCCTTCGGATCAGATACACCTTTTCCAAGAATTTGAAATATCAATTCGGCCGCGGCCTGGCTAGTGAATATAACCGGACCGGAATATTCTTCTTCTTTATTTACCTGGGTTAGCAGGGAAAGGGTGTCGGCCATAGCTGCGACCGAATGTTTCATAGTATTCAGCGTGGGCAGGTTCTTAGCCTGGGATGCATAGAAAGTAATAATATTTTCAAGCGGGTCGCCATCCGAGGCTTGGGTTTTGGCGATCACCTCAATTCCGGCAAGGGTTCGGGCATGACAATTGCGATTGCATTCATTGTCAAGGAAATACTGGTTATTTACCCTGGCAATGAATCTCACGCTCGATTCCTGGATCTTGGAGAACTGTTTAAAAATCATGCTCAATTCAAGAACCGCATTTTGCCAGTAGTCAATATCGAGATCAAATAACACGATCGGTTCAATACTAGTGCATGGATCAACAGTGGAGAAATCAGCCGGCCGGTCTTTTTGAGGCTGATTTTGCAGCGTGGCTTTTTTCCGGGAAAGGCGCTCAAGTGCCTTTTTGTATGTGCCATCAGTGACGAGCCAGACTGCATTACGGATCGCATCATAGTCGTTTTCCAGCGGCAGATTGGTTTGATCAGCATCAATCGTATTTGATGAACTGACCTGGCAGGCGAAATTGCTGTTATCAAGATCGTATTTTCCAACTCTCAGGTCTACATATAATTTGCGCTGGTGGTATGGGTCCTTGTGTAATAATCCGCCGAATTCGGCTTTGATCTCAATACCTTTGGTATCCGTGACCCGGTAGGAAAGATAATAAGGTTTAGGCTGATTCTCGAT
>MEUM01000004.1:0-2394 GCA_001771735.1 Caldifarciminota bacterium RBG_13_43_14
GTCAAAAATACCGATCTATGATGGTGTTCGTGAACTCCTTGAACTAGGTCTGATCGAACCTGGGATATCAATGAACTGGCAGGCTTTCAGTGATCGTGTAATTATAAATAATAGAGAAAACATTCTGACCAAAGCGGTATTTGGTTCTGAAACTTCCGGCGGATTGGTAATTTCGCTACCCGAGGCAAAATTGAATATTTTCAAACAAAGCTATACCGTTCCTTTCTGGGTTATCGGTAAAGTCACTGAAACAAATCCCGGTAAGGTCGTTATAAATGAATAGAACGATCCTAACGATCAAAACAATATTAACGATCCAACGCGATTAACACTTAAAATCTAAATCCTAAATAAGCTAAACTTAACCATCCTTATGTAGCGCAAACCTTCAGGTTTGCTTTGCATGGTTAAAGCCTTACCCTACCTCTGATGTGCGTAACGCGTAAAGCTTGCCCGCCTCACTTGTCCGCCTTAGGAGGAGGCGGGCGTATTGCGTACCGCGCGTAAGTAATGCTTGACAATCTGCACAGTATTCATATAATTATTTAATAATGAAAGTAATGTATCATCAATTGATCAAAGTTAGGGGTAAAAGATGATCGGACTTTTTGCGCCCGGTCGGGTGCATAAGTATCGCCTCCCTACTGTCACTTTCATACATAAGCCCCTATATAACTCTAAATTAAACAATAATATACCGAAATTTACCTTCGATCCTGGAGGTAAAAAATGATTCGGTATATTGGAGCACCGGTCTGGTTCTCAATCCAGCAACAATACAGGCTTCGCTTATTCAGAATAAATGCATTAAGTTCAAAAATTCGGTTTTATAAATATCAACCCCTAAATTTGCCAGAAAAGAATTCGTCCATAAAAAAAGAAGGATTAATTTATGCCTAAAATCGTAATAATTCGCTCGATATTCCGATGGAATAAAAGGAGGCATTCATGCCTAATTCATGGGATGATGTAGTTGGAACAGAAGAATACGACAAGAATCTAGACCGGGTAAAAACAATTGCCAATAAAAAAGGTTATGTGTTAAACCCGGACGAAGAACGGGTTAAAAAAGTTGTTGGTCTCATGACAATGAACAGCAACACATATGAGAGCTACTATTGCCCGTGCAAGCAGAGCCATCCGTTAGATGTGAAAAAAGACGTCACCTGTCCCTGTCCCAGCATCGATGAAGAAGTAAAAAAAGACGGATACTGCTTCTGCCGTCTTCTTTACAGTCGAAAATGATAAAAATCCGAAAAGACACTTTTCGGAAGGAGAAAAATGAACGATTATGACAAGATGTGGCAGGAGATGGGGCTTGATGTCCCCTTACACAATGAAGTCTTGAGGTCTATCGATCAAACCTTTAAGCGAACGGTTGGCAGCCAGGAAAATCGCCCAACCGGGATAGCCTATTTTGATAATGTTCTCCATGAATCACACGGCGGACGGGTGAAAGAATTACTTGAGCTCAAATCAAAAGGGAATAAAACAGTTGGTACTTTTTGTATATACGTACCTGAAGAAATTGTCATGGCGGCCGGTTTAGTACCGATTGCTTTATGCGGTGGCACTCAGTTTTCAGTCCCCTATGCGGAAAAAACGTTTCCCCGTGATATTTGTCCATTGGTCAAGTCAACCCTGGGTTTGGCTTTTTCCAAAACCTGCCCTTATGCCCCGTTAAAAAGCATGGCGGTTGGAGAAACGACCTGCGATGCCAAGAAAAAAACCTGGGACATACTTGCTAAAAAAGTCAATTTCCATGTAATGGAGATACCGCAGAAAAAAGGTGTACTCGATGTCGATCTCTGGCGAACCGAAGTCGGCAATTTTAAAGATAAGATCGAAGAGCTTGCCGGTTCAAAGATCGATAGAAAACTGCTCGCCGAAAAAATAAAAATAATGAACCAGAAACGCGAAGCACTACGCTTGCTCAATGAATACCGAAAAAATGACCTACCACCGATCAGCGGGCTTGATACTCTGGTTGTTATGCAAGCCGCGCTTAATGACGAACCAGTGCGGTTCACCAAAGCCCTTGAAACTCTCAACGATGAGCTCGCCGCGCGCGTCAAAAAAGGTATTTCTCCCTTCCCCAAACAAGCCAAACGCATCATGGTATCTGGATGTCCCTCGGTAATGGGTAACTGGAAAGTCCACTGGCTTATCGAGAATAGCGGTGCGGTCGTAGTATGTGATGAAACCTGTACGGGCAGTCGTTATTATGAAAATCTGGTCGATGAAACACCTGATGGCATTGATACCCAGATAAAAGCATTGGCTGACCGTTATATGAAGATCAATTGTTCATGCTTTACACCTAATGAAGAACGCATCGAGGGGGTCATCAATAAAACAAAAGAATTCAATATTCACGGTGTAGTGCAATATATC
>MEUM01000004.1:2485-3345 GCA_001771735.1 Caldifarciminota bacterium RBG_13_43_14
AATTTTGAAATGAACGATCGATGCGCGGCTGGTACTGGAAGGTTTTTGGAAATCATGGCGCATACCCTTGGTTTCACGATCGATGAATTTGCGGACAGCGCCATGTCCGTAAATACATCAGTGCAGATCAATTCGATGTGTACTGTATTCGCCGAATCCGAAGTTGTTTCATTGATCGCTCGCGGTCAGGATCAGGCAGCGATCGCGCTCGGGTTGCATCGAGCTATTGCCCAACGTATCGCTGCAATGAGCGGCCGTATTGGTTGTCAGGAACGAATCGTTTTCGCCGGTGGAGTGGCGAAGAACAAATGCATAGTTGAACTGCTTGGCAAAACGCTAAACTCGCAGCTTGTGGTCCCGGAAAATCCGCAGATCACAGGCGCAATTGGCGCTGCACTAGTAGGATTAAATGGTAAAACAAGGAGGTAAAATGAAAAACCTGTTGATTCTTGCGCTTGGAATGATTCTCCTGATATCCTGCGCAACCGAGGAACCAGGTGTTCTCAAAGTCGGATTTGTTGGACATGATCATCAATCAGCGCTCTATGTAGCGGCGCAATCAGCCGAAAGGACCAAACAGGACTGCGGTGTATATCTAAAAGAGATCGAAGCCAAGAAGCATTATGAGCTGATGAAAGGTAATACAAAACTTGCCGACATCGAACTATATATATCTGGCGGCGGCTCAAAAATGCCGACCCTGATGGCACAGGGGCATTTTGAAGTCGGTTTTGGCGGTGTTGCCGCGGTTGCTGCTTTTGTGGATAAAGGTTCACCCATGAAAATCATTGCTCCACTCCATACAAAAGGCGATATGCTTGTTATCGCACCGGAGATCCCGGTTAATAACTGGGATGAAT
>MEUM01000004.1:3355-3650 GCA_001771735.1 Caldifarciminota bacterium RBG_13_43_14
GGCAAAAGAAAATAAAAAACCGATACGCATCGGCTTCAAGAATCCGACCGCAGTTGCTGAGTTGATATTCATGCGTGCTTTAAAAGAAGTTGGTTTGAGTGTAACTATGGATCAATCGGAAAAAAATAGGGATATTCTCATGGTTCACATGAAGGGTGAAGAAAATCTTATTCCCGGCATTCAAAACACAATAATCGACGGCTATGTCAGCAATAATCCATGGTGCGCTATTGCCGAGAGCAAGGGCGCGGGCAAATGTATTGCCGATCTTAATGAACTTCCTCCAGGGATATGG
>MEUM01000004.1:3658-11586 GCA_001771735.1 Caldifarciminota bacterium RBG_13_43_14
TCCGTGCTGTTGTATCGCGGCCACGGATTCAGCAATGATGAACAAGAAACAAATTATCAAGGAATTTCTGAAACTGATCATACTTGCGACCCAATATGCCAATAAAGATCCCAAATTGCATGCTGAGCTGGCGTCAAAATGGATCGGGACGAGCTATGATGTTGAAGTTAAATCATTGGCATCATCAGGATTCACAACTAATCCCGATGATGAATGGAAAAGAACAATGCAGGTATGGATCGATGAAATGAGCAGCCTTGATCAGTTGAAAGACAAATTAAGAGGCAAGAAAGGAGCCGAGCTTGATGCTTTTCTATATGATTTTTCGCTATTGAATCAGGCTCGCAAGGAATTAAAACTGGAGACCTGGTATTAAAACCCTGAAGACAATAGTCATCGGCTTGATTTTACCGGTTATCATTCTGCTGATCTGGGAATATTATGCGGTTAAATTCAACAATCCAGCTTTGTTGCCACGGGTCGAAATGGTTTTTGATCGTTTGATCCATCCCTTTGATAACCTGCTTAATACCGGTAATTTTGTTCGTCACATTTTTGTCAGCGCCACCAGGGTTATTTTTGGATTCCTGCTGGCGGCAATAGTTGGAATACCGTTAGGTCTGTTAGCCGGTCGGTACCTCCTTTTCCACCGGCTTTTCAATCCGATCATTGAAATACTCCGACCACTCTGCCCTATCGCCTGGATACCTTTTGCCCTAGCAATATTCAAAACCTATACCGTCACTAATGTCTTTGGTGTCCGCTACTCAACATCGATATTCGAACACATACAACTCGGCATGCTTTTCGTGATCTTCTATGGAGGATTCTTCCCGATATTCATCAATACAATTCACGGCGTTAGCTCGGTCAAAAATAGCTATGTCGAATCAGCGCTGGTTTTGGGTGCTACTCATGGACAGCTATTCCGTAAAATCATTCTGCCGTCATCATTGCCCGCGATACTTACCGGTCTCAAGGTCGGACTTGGTGTATCATGGATGGTCATAATAGCGGCCGAAATGATGCCGGGCAGTGACGCCGGTATCGGTTATTTGATCATGTTCTCTTATGAACTGGCCGAAATGGACATATTGATGGCAAGCATGATAATAATCGGAGTGGTCGGAACTATTCTGAGCGGCATTGTAAAAGTCGCCGCCGATCAAACTTCATTCTGGCAAGCCAAGGAGCGGTAATGGCTTTTCTAAATGTCGATCAAATCAATAAGCACTTTATAAATGAACGGAAAGAAGAAATAAATGCGCTATCAGACCTAACTTTTCTTTGTCATGACGGTGAATTTCTGTGTTTGCTTGGACCAACCGGCTGCGGAAAAACAACTATATTGCGCATAATCAGCGGTCTTGAACAGCCAGATAATGGACAGGTTTTAGTTAATGAGCAAGGTGTTCATGGAATAAATCAGGAATCAACCCTGGTTTTTCAGCAATACTCTTTGTTCCCCTGGCGTAATGTAATCGACAATATTGCATTCGGTCTTGAAATGCGAAATATCAACCGTACTAAGCGCTATGCTCGGGCTCAGGAATTCATTGATCTCGTCGGCTTGCGCGGTTTTGAGAAAGCTTTCCCTTATGAATTATCCGGCGGAATGCAGCAGCGTGCGGCGATCGCACGAGCGCTTGCTTATGACAAGAGACTTATTTTGATGGACGAACCATTCGGCGCGCTTGATGAAAGAACGCGTCATCGTTTACAGGAAGAACTGCTTAATATCTGGCGACAACAGAGAAAAACCATAATTTTTGTTACTCATAACATCGATGAAGCGATATTTCTAGCCGATCGTATTTTAATTATGCATGATCGACCTGGTTACGTGGAAAATGAACTCAAAATCGTTTTGCCGCGACCGCGTGACCGTAAATCACCCGATTTTATCAAACTACACATTGGAATTCGAGAAGTATTAGAGGATATGTTGAATAGTGGTTAAGGAGGTAATGTCAACAATAAAACAGACTATGCAAAGCTGATAAGGGAAAGAAAATATGATCGAAATACAAAAGGAGGAAAAATGAGAAAGATGTTGTACCTAATACTTGCTATGATGATAATAGGAAGCATAAGTAATGCGACACCATTATTATGGCGTGGACCCCAGACAATCGGCAAAGGGAAACCGATCTTCATGGCGGAATTCACTTATTGCACAATTGCCCGTTCCTATAACTGGACTGATGAGGAATGGACCGATATCCCAGACCAAAATCAGACCGAAGTTATTGGCGCGCATTTTATGCTGGGCTATGCTCCGATACATAAACTTGAGTTACTTGCTCATATCCCGGTTATGATGAAAACACGCGACACACTTGACGCACTTGGAATTCAGGATGTTTGGTTTAAGACCCGCTATAATTTTGTGGGCAGCAAGACTCAACCCTGGCTTACTGGTGTGCTGGGTGCTCGATTCCCCACTGCCAATGAAAATGATAATCCTCCACTTGACGATCGCACCCTCGATTTTATGGGAGGCCTATTATTCCAGTATAACATGAATCCACTGGTTTTCCATGTAAAAGGCGGATATTTCTATAACGGCAAAACAGACGCCGACCTCGACCTGGGCGATGAGATCGAAGGGAATTTCAAGGTCGACTATATCTTTAATAAACAAATTACTGCATTCATCGCCTTCACTTATATACACACATTGCAGTCAAGTGATTCGACCGGTACTTCGATAACAAATAGCGAAAAACAAAATCTGACGGTTTGTCCAGGAATTGTCTACAAAACCGATTTCGGCTTGAGTATCCGTCCTAAATTCTTATATCCATTAGAAATGGTAAACAAAGGCGGAACCTCATTTGCATGGAAAATCGGGCTTGATTTTTGGTTTGTGCCAAAATAAATGGCTGACTAAGCAGAACAGGCATCCTCTTGGATGCCTGTTCATTACACATATTCGCCTATATGCCTATATATAAATTGGATTAGTGATAATTGGAGGAAACAATGACTTATCGGAAAGACTATACAATAAAAGACGTACAGGACGTCTATGATGGACCCGGCGGGCTGCTCTGGGAAGCGGTAATGAGCGAGCAGATACATTCTGGCGGTCCCGAAGCGACCGATTTTCTTGCCCAAAAACTCAATCTTAAAAAAGGCATGATCGTTGCTGATCTGTGCTCTGCCCTGGGCGCACCGGCAAGGCATATTGCCGAAAAATACGGAGTAATGGTCAAAGGCATCGACGCGACCAAGACCATGATTGAAAAAGCCATTAAGCGCACCAAAGATGCAAAGCTCGATCATCTGATCGAATACTATGAAGGTAATGTACTGGACTTACCGTTCAAAGCCGGATCAATCGATGTGGTCTGGGGTCAGGAAGCATGGTGCTATGTGACCGATAAAGAACGGCTACTAAAAGAAGCTCTTCGCGTTCTCAAACCCGGTGGCATGATCGGGTTCTCAGACTGGATAATAACCGGCAATATTAATCCCTTAGAACTCGAGCCATTATATGATTCCATGGCATTCCCGTACATGGAAAGTTTTAAAGGTTATCAGGATCTGCTCAAAAAAGCCGGGTTCAAAAACATTGAAGCAATTGATAATACCAAAGCCTTTGCCGGTCATTTCGATAATTATTTCGAAATGGTCACGAAGAAGATGAAACCAACCATACTCCAGAACTTTGGACAAGATCTATACACCTTTGCCGAGAATCTGGTTACAATCTGGCGCAAAGCCGCCCATGAACATAAAGTAGGCAGCGGGACATTTATCGCTAAAAAATAAGCTGCAAATCGTTGACCGCGAGGTTGATTCCGGTTATATTTAATATATGGATCTTAAAGCATTAACCGATTCTATAGTTGCCATGAACGATCAGGTAGTTCGAGATTTGGTCAAAAGAGCATTATCCGATCATATCGATCCCAAAGTAATACTTGATCAAGGATTGATACCTGGGATTAAAGAAGTTGGCTCGCTTTTTTCACGTAAGGAATATTTTGTTCCTGAAGTATTGCTGGCCGCTGAAGCTTTCTATGCAGGTTTTGATATTATCAAACCACTGCTAGAATCGGCCGGGGTTAAGAAAAAAGGTAAAATAATGATCGCGGTGGTCGAAGGCGACATTCACGATATCGGTAAAAATATCGTTAAGGTAATGCTCGAGGCATCCGGTTACGATGTCAATGATCTGGGACGTGATGTCTCGGTTAACCGGATCATAAAATCGGTAAAGGCATGCAAGCCACAGATACTGGCATTATCAAGTCTTATGACCACAACGATGAATCATATGGAGGATGTGATCAAAATTCTGGAAGAAGAAGGAATAAGATCTCAGGTCAAAGTCATAGTTGGTGGCGCACCAGTAAACCGAGACTTTGCCGAACGGATCAAAGCCGATGGCTATGGATGTGATGCGGCCGAGGCGGTCAAAATAACCGATACGATCATCAATGGATAAAGTAACATCGGTTATCAAAAAAGAACTTAAATATGCTGTTTTCCCTATGGTTTGCGCCGATCATTGCGCTTGGTTATCAGATATCGATTTTGCATCGGTCGCGACTGATGCTCAGAAATTAGCCGAGGTTACGATCAATGCATGTCAGCAGTATAATTATGATGCAATACTGCTTTTTTCTGACGCCTATGTTGAAGCCCAGGCAATGGGCTGCCCGGTACGGCTAACGCCATTTCCGATCATCACCGGGCCAATGGGAGCCGAACGCATCGATCGAACTCAGTTAATAATCGAAGCGGCCGGGAAGATCAAAGCAAAAACCGATATACCGGTATTTGTATCGATCAAGGGGCCGTTCTCACTCGCCGCATTTCTGTGTGGTTTGAAAGAATTCATGATATCGCTTTTAAAGGATAATGTAAAAGCTGAAGGATTTATAAGCAAAGCACTTGAGTTCCAGATGCAGTATCTGGATAGATTGTCAGGTTTAGGTGTTAATATCATGATCGGCGATCCCGTTGCGTCCGCGAGTCTAATCTCACCGGAGACTTTTCGTAATTATGCATTGCCATCATTGAAAACAATGATCACTAAGATCAAATCATTTGGTGGACTTGTTGCGATCCATATTTGTGGAGATACTCATCCGATTGTTGACCAATTGGATAAGATCGGCGCTGATCTGCTTAGCATTGAAGATATCAGCATACCGACCAGTACGATAAAAATGGGCGGTGTATCAACAAATACGATGCTGTACGGATCACTATCGAACATCAACGCCGAGATCGAAACCGCCCTGGCTAATGATCATCTTATCCTTTCGACAAGTTGCGATATACCAATACATACACCGCCGGAGAATATAAAAGCCCTAATCAGCATTGCCCGTGATAAAACTAAGGGTCAATAGCGGAAAATCCTTATCAGTCAGAAAAGGCGAGAAGCTTATCCATGCTTTAAGCCGGGCAGGTTTATTAATCACTGCGGCCTGCGGAGGCAAAGGCCAATGCGGATTGTGCCAGGTTAAAATACTCAACCCCAATCCGGCTGGCAAATTTGAAAACGAATTGATCCCGGCTATAAAAAGAAGACAGGGTTACCGTTTAGCATGCCGTTACCGCATCGATTCCGACACCAGCGTTATCTTACCGGTAATCCGATCAAGAAAAAGAAAACCTATTTCAGATCTTGGTCTGGCGCTTGACCTCGGAACCACGGTGATCAAAGGTTCGACCATCGATATGGCCACCGGCAAAGTCAATTCCCATGCAAAAACCTATAATTTGCAGAATAATTATGGTGCTGATATCGTTACCCGCATCAGCATTGCACTTGATGGTAAATATCAAATATTGAGAAAGCTGCTGCTGAATAGCATCATGCAGTTAACAAAACAATTAGGTATTAGAAATCCGATTAATACCGTCGTAGTCGGCAACCCGGTTATGTCATCATTTTTTCTCAATAAGCCGCTTATTGGTTTAGCCCGCTATCCATTCAATAGCGAAGTAAATGAAGAACATACACTAACTGATACTCCCGGTTATGTCTTTCCTGCAATTGCCAGTTTTGTCGGTGGAGATACCCTCGCCGGAATACTCGCGGCCGGACTGGATAGGGCAATTGAACCGACTCTTTATATTGATCTCGGCACGAACGGTGAAGTTGTGCTTGCCACTCGTGAGCGTATTTACGTAACCTCCACCGCGGCTGGTCCGGCCTTTGAGGGTGTTGGCATAAATTCCGGAACTCTTGCGGTTCCGGGTGCAGTTGCCCGAGTATTTATACGCCAAAAACAGATTATTTTTCAAACGATTAATAAAAAACGACCGATCGGTTTTTGTGCGTCCGGCTTGATCGATATGACCGCGGTATTATTACAATCCGGTTATCTCAAAGATAATGGTCGACTTCGCTGGTCGTTCGAATATAAGGGATTATTGCTGATTCAGGATGATATACGAAAACTTCAACTTTCGATCGGTGCGATTCACACCGGCATTAAGCTGCTGCTTAAAAAAGCCGGATTATCGGCGGTAAAGATCAAAAAAATAATATTGACTGGTGAATTCGGATCTACTCTCGATCCCCAGGCAATGATGTGCATCGGACTTCTGCCAAATATAAAAGCAAAGATCATTGGCAAACCTGATATGGCTTTAAATGGCGCGCTTATGGTACTGAAAAACAATAAATTATTGAGATCTTTAAAAGAAATCAAAAAGAAATGTCTTCATGTTGATATTGCCCGTGAGCCATCCTTCGAAAAAACCTATATCAAATCCCTGAGCCTAACGCCATGGAATTAGTCCCGTTAGAAATTTGTCTGCATTTCTGCTACTGATTAAATTATGATCGAACCAATACTCGATAAGAAATTTCTAACGGGATTGATCGCCTACACCTGCTCCTACATTCCGGTCGAGCTGCTTGCCGCGACCGGAAAACGCCCTTATCGCCTTCTCCATGGATCCCAGGAATATATTGCGAAAAGTCAAACCTATGTGCGGGTTGATGCCTGTCCCCTGATCAAAGCAAATCTTACTTATATCATTACCAATCAGGAAAAATTCGCTGCGATCGTTGGCTCGACCGGCTGCGATATGGCGCGCCGGCTATTTGACGTAATCAACGAATTCACAAACATACCGACCCTGATCATTGACAATCCCCGTACTGATCGCTTCCAGATATACAGCGATGAAATCGACTGGCTCGTTAAGGAATTAAACCGAGCATTTAGTATCGACATCGATAACGAAATGCTCGGATCAATAATTTCAACCTGGCAGGATAAACGGGACTTGTATCACGATTGCACGGCACGGCAGCGATCAAATCCTTCCCGGGTAGCATCAACCGATTTGTTCACCCTTGCCAGCGTATACCATCAGGGACAGATCAATGAAATGTCCGATCTTGCTGAAAATATTTCATACAAACCACGAGTCTATATGATCGGCAGTGCGATCAGTTATGAATCGTATTGGCTTTTGGAACTTATTGAACAGTATTTGCGCATCGTTGGCGATTCAGTATGCGGTTTTTCGCGTTTTTCCGAGATCACAGTTACTGAACCGAACCTTGCTGGTTTGAAGCGCGCCTATTACGATCAACATGGCTGCTTCAATAAAAAACCGAACACGAAATTCTATGACGGGCTTGGTCAACGTATCGCCGCCTCGGCTGCTCAGGGCATTATTACCTTTACGCTCGATTATTGTGACGCCTACGAATTCGAGCTCAGTCGCATACAAAAAAAATTTGACATGCCGATGCTTCGCTTGCGCAGTGACTTTTCCCGTCAGAATTTGAGTCAATTAAAGGTTCGTATTGAAGCATTTGCTGAACTTTTAGGGAATAAGTGATACGATGCGAATTGTGAAAGAAAATTGGACCTATGAAGATCCGAAACCGGCGAAGATCGATTTCAAACAATGGAGCAGTCAGTTTCGAGATTTCCCGTCCG
>MEUM01000004.1:11600-15709 GCA_001771735.1 Caldifarciminota bacterium RBG_13_43_14
TACAGCTATTATAAAAATTCAACTTGGGGCTTATATTTACAGCCGCCAGCCACTTTCATGGTCTATGGCAGCCGTGAATTACAAAGGCTCCGTCTCGATAATTCATTGGCGGCTCTGCGACTGTGGGGATTTTCTTTTAATGAGGCGGAACGACTTTTCCGCGCCCGTCAAAGCGGCCGCCACGTGATCGCGACCATGGGCGATCTCGGCACAATACCGGTGATAGTCTCGGCCTTCAAAAACTGTGTGCCATTTTATCCAGATTGCACATGGTGGACACCTTTCTTTAATGAATCAACCGTGCTCCTGGACACGGCGAGCGAACTTGGTGTCCCGGAAGCGAGTTGCTTTGTAAGAGCTGCCCTTGCCGCATTCCATAAAAAAGCCTATTTCCCAAAACCGGAGCTGATCTTTGCGTCCACCGGAGCGTCTTGCGACGATTATTCATCGATAATGCAATTGATTGAAGATCTGGGCTATAAGTTGACTTGGCTTGAAATTCCTTATCGCCGGGACCTGCCAAACAGTAGTTCAGGCAATTCGGGTCTAAATTATGATATCCGATTTGAATATTATCTTAAAAAAGAATATCTCACGGTTTGGCAGCAAATGAGTGAAATGTTCGGCAGTAATGATATTGCTAATTTGCGGAAAAGCATTCAACGTGTTAATCGATTAAGACAATTTGTTAACGATTTAAAGAACATGGTCTATAATGCGCCGATCGCTCCTTTACCCGCCCTTGAAATGATGGTTATTGAATTTGGTAATTTATACGGTTATGCGGATTTTGATGAATGGATAGACATTATTGAAATGATCAATGAAACTATCCAGGAAAGAATCGATAAAAAGATCGGTGTGCTTGAACCTGATGCATTACCAATCGCCTGGGTCACGCCGTCGGCCGATCCATATTTACTGAATCTGATCGAAGATATGGGCTGCCGGGTCGTAGAAACCGAGTATGTGATCAATCAGGCGCTTGTATCGATCGATGAAAAGATTGACGATCCGTTTCAAGCATTAGCCCGGTCATTCATGCAGGCGTCCTTGATCGGGTCTACGCGTTCCAGGGTCGAACGCATTAACAAGGCAATTGACCAAAAGAAGATCAAAGGCGTGCTGGTCACAAATATGCTTGGCTGTTCGCATTGCGCAATGGAGACACGGCTGATCGAGCGATTGCTTGGCGATGTTCCAGTAATGTCGATTGATGTACCGGCACCTTTTGGAATTACCGAGCAGATCCGTGCCCGGCTGGCCGCATTTGTGGAAACAATAAAAGTTTTATGATAGAGGCCCCGTGTAACTATCTCCCTCCTTTTTTAAAGGAGGGTTGGGGTGGATTATGAAAAAAGATATCCTTACCCCGCGCGAGCGCTTCGGCATGCTTGTTATCGACGAGATCCCGGATCGATGCATGGTTTTACCATTGATAACCTCACACGCCGCAACTATTGCTGGTATTTCTTTGCGCGAATATTGTACGAATGGGATAGCAATGGCAAAAGCTCAATTGAATGCGATCGAAAATTACGGACACGATGCGGTCTCAATATTCTCCGAAGTCGGCATAATTGCTGAGGCCATGGGATCGATATTCGATTATCCGGAACATGATCTGCCAATAATACGCGAACCGGTGCTCAGAGCAAAACCGATCGAGGTTATTACCATTCCCGATCCGCTTAAAAATGGGCGTTTACCTGTGTATCTGGACGCGATCGCCTATGCTTATCGATCGGTCGGTGACCGCATACCGATACTCGCCTATGTCCCGGCACCGTTCACTACCGGTATGATGCTCTCTGATCCCGACCGATTTCTAAAACAAACTTTGCGGCAACCGCAGACCGTAAACGATATTTTGCATATTGCTCTGGAAGCAACGATCGAGTTCTGCTATTCGATAATTGACGCTGGCGGATTACCGATAATTGTTGATCCCCTGGCGTCCTCAAGCGTTATCAGTCCCACGATCTTTAAGCAATTTGCCTTACCTTTTGAAAAAACACTAATTGAATTTTTACATCGATATGACCTTGATATTATCCTTCATATTTGCGGTGATACTTCACCGATTCTAGCCCTGCTGCCTGAGACCACTGCCGATTTGATCAGTATTGACCAGGTGAACATACAAGATTGTATGAACATGCTGGGCAAAACACAGCGTATTGTCGGTAACTTTGATACCTCAAAGCTTGCTTATTCATCAGAGGCGGATATTATTAGCGGAACAAAAACGATGGTTGAAACGGCCAAGCATACACCCAAAGGTTATATTGCGGCGACTGGTTGTGAAGTACCGATACAGGCATCGCCGGATAATGTCAGGGTATTTATCGAAACAGCCAAGGAGCATGGATGGTACTGGGATTAGACATTGGTTCATGCTATACAAAAGGTATTCTGTATAACGGCAAAATCATTAAGACCGCGGTGACCAGAACTCTTTTCAAACCTCGCCAGGCGATCGAAAAAATCAAAGAAGAACTTGCTGGCTATAAAAAAATCTGTAGTACTGGCTATGGTCGTGAACTCGTGACCGATGCGCCTAAAAAGATCACCGAGATAACGGCCTTTGCCTATGGCGCATCGTACCTCGACCTGAACATCAAAACGATAATCGATATTGGCGGTCAGGATAGTAAGATCATCAAGCTTCGTAATAACAAAGTTGACCGCTTTGTTATGAACGACCGTTGTGCGGCTGGTACCGGGAATTTCATTGAAAAAATAGCCCAATCTTTAGGTTTATCGCTTGATGAATTTGCTGCCCATGCCCTGAGATCAGAACGCCACGAACCGATCGATTCATTATGCGTAGTTATGGCGGAAACCGAAATTCTCAGCCTGGTGAGCGAAGGCAAACCGATCGAGGATATTGTAGCCGGAGTATGCGATTCTTTGTGCCGTCGTTTGATCGGTATTGCGAGCCAGGTCGGTATCGAAACTCCGATATTATTCTGTGGAGGTGGGGCATTAAATCCCGGTATTGTCAAGGCTATGCAAAGATTGGTCGGCAAGGTCATTGTACCTGATCACCCTCAATTTATCGGGGCTTTGGGTGCTGCAGCTGCAGTTAGTAATATTGACAATATATAGCATTTTATTATAATTCACTGTGCAAAATAAAGAGTCTCAGGAAATCTTGCGTATTATACCTTCAATTGATAAAATACTTCAATGGCAAGAAATACAGAAGTACCAGGACCACATCCATCATGATTATCTGGTCGCAGTGCTGCGCGATTCGGTTGATGAATACCGGCGTCAGGTGATTGAAGGA
The DNA here is from genome assembly GCA_001771735.1 of Caldifarciminota bacterium RBG_13_43_14. Taxonomy (GTDB): domain Bacteria; phylum Hydrothermota; class Tepidihabitantia; order SM23-42; family SM23-42; genus RBG-13-43-14. The sequence goes on from MEUM01000004.1 coordinate 14,896, forward strand.
AAATCTTTTGTTCTCGATGATCTGAAAAAAATATTGATCAATGATCTTGAGGAGCTTACTCAGCATTATTTCACCTACGCAATAAATGGCATTGGTATCGTGCTCCATACGGGTTTAGGAAGGGCACCATTCAGTACCGGGATTGCAGATATAATGCGTTCGGTCTCGGCCGCTTACTCCCGCCTCCAGATCGATGCCGAAGGCAAAAGAGCGGACCGATATAAAAAGATCAGCCGTTTACTCAACATATTGACCGGTGCTGAAGCCGGTATTGTCGTTAATAATAATGCCGCCGCGACAATGCTGATACTTAATGCGGTTGCCAAAGGCAAAGAAGTGATCGTTTCGCGCGGTCAATTGATCGAGATCGGTGGTTCTTTCCGGATCCCGGATGTTATGGCTCAAAGTGGAGCAATAATGAGGGAAATCGGAACGACCAATCGTACCCATTTGAAAGATTATGAAGGCGCGATCAATGAAAATACCGGCGCGATTATCCGAGTGCATCAGTCAAATTATACGATATCCGGATTTACGAAGGAAGTTCCTCTGGAAGATCTGGTCATGCTCGGAAAGAAATATCGCATTCCAGTGATCGATGATCTAGGCAGTGGTGCATTGATCGATTTTTCTAAATACGGGTTACCAAAAGAACCATTAATTCAGGATAGCGTTAAAGCCGGTGCGGACATAATATGTTTCAGTGGTGACAAGCTTATTGGCGGTCCCCAATGCGGTATAATCATTGGTAAACGATCGACAATCGAGCAGATCAAAAAGAACCCGCTTACCCGGGCGCTGCGCTGCGATAAAT
>MEUM01000005.1:0-1814 GCA_001771735.1 Caldifarciminota bacterium RBG_13_43_14
AGCTGATCTGAATAAAGATGGTTATCTGGATATCATTACCGCCACCTATAATAGTCTTTATAATGGTGCTATTTTCTGGGGCAGCGCAAATGGCTATCATGTATTAAATAGAACCGATCTTCCAACCGTTTTTGGTGCTCACAATACTGAAGTTGCAGATCTAAATAAAGATGGCTGGCTTGATATAATATATGTTAATAATAGTACAAACCAAAATTACATATACTGGGGCAGCACAAATGGTTATTCTGCTTACAATATGTCCACTCTTGCCGCACCTCCAAATACACCGCACGGGGCAACAATTGCAGATTTTAATGATGACAATTTCCTTGATCTTGTATTTACATCAGTTTACGATCAATGCAGTTATATTCATTATGGCTCATCTACGGGTTATTCAACCCATCAAACATTAAACACAGGATCAACTTATGGTGGTTCATCAGCCTGCGATTTCAATAATGACAATTACTTAGATATAGTTTTTTTCAGAGGGTGGCCATCATCACTTAAACCAATAATTTACTGGGGTTCAAGCACTGGTTTTTCTGATAATAATCGTACTGAGATCGGATCGCCAACTTATGCAAGTGGGGGATTTGTTGCGGATCTTAATTTTGATGGTAAGTATGATATATTTATTAACAGCCGAAGTACGGCCAGCCCGATCTTTTGGGGACCAGACTTTCAATCATCCTATTCCATTGCCGTTAATCGCGATCATCATGGGATGTTCCGTGAAATCGGTAATGTCTACAACCGAGCCTATTATGAAGACTATGTTTCTTCAGTATTTGACGCCGGTGAGAATGCCGACTGGGATATTACTGAATGGGACGCGGATTGTCCATCCGGTTCAAATGTTCTTTTCTGGATGAGGAGCGGTAATACTCCCGTCCCCGATCAAACCTGGAGTAACTGGTGTCAGGTCAATAACGGCGGGACTATCCCTGAAGCACTCAATGCTCAGTATTTACAGTATAAAACCAGATTAAGTTATACAAATCCTTGTTATCTTCCCGCATTGGACGAAGTCCGAGTTTATTACAACACTACTCCGGTCATCACCGCGACCGTTCGGATCGAGCCGCGCACGATCAATCTCAAAAGCCAAGGTAAGTTTACTACCTTTATTACTCTACCTGATCCATACAGCCATTATGATATTGACGAAACAACTGTCGAAGTTGAAGGTGCCTGGGCAGTGACCGGACATGCAACGACCGAACATTATATAGCGAAATTCCAGGTCAGCGACCTGGTTGGCGTTACCCCAGGACCAGCAGTCCTTTTCACCCTGCACGGACAATTGTTTGACGGAACGCCTTTTTGCGGCACTGACATAATCCGGGTCATTGGCAATGCCATCATCACCGAGCGAATTACCAATGTCTCTTTCAGTGCAATAACAATTGCCCTCGCCACCGACAACAATGAACCAACCGTGGTAAAAATATACGATATCAATGGCAAAGTCATCCGTGATCTCGGGGCCGTTCATCCGGCCGGGGACCAATTAACAATAAACTGGAACCATTGCGATAACAGCGGACGCCGCATGCCGGCCGGTATTTATTTCATCAAAGTCAATTCGGAGCAGGTCCAGATTACGGAAAAATTTATAATTATAAAATAATTAAGAGCAAAAATAATTTTAATAATAATTCCTGAGGGAGAAATATGAATATAGTGCTATTATTTTTCTTGATCGGAGATGTTTGGCTCGAAACGACTCAGCAGGATTTTGCCGACGGTATCTATGAACGTAACATATATGCATCTCATCTGGATGGCGGCTCAGTAGAATTCGC
>MEUM01000005.1:1852-3584 GCA_001771735.1 Caldifarciminota bacterium RBG_13_43_14
GGAACAGTGATCGGTCCAAATCCTGGATTTTATCTTGATATACTAACAACCCATCAAGGATCACAGGGTGTTTTCATCGCCGATCTTAATAAAGATGGATACTTAGATTTAATCACATCACTGGAAATAACACCAGGCTACGCCTCTATACTATGGGGTACAGCAACAGGATATAATACCACCAATCGCACTGATCTTCCAATAATATTTGGCATACATAATATAGAAATAGCAGATTTGAATTATGATAGATTTTTGGATATTATCTTCGTTCAATATCAAAATGGCTATAACATCATATATTGGGGAAGCTCGGGGGGTTACTCACCTGGTAACTATAGTTCATTACCGGGTCCCGGAAGTCATGGTGCTTCGGTTGCTGATCTCAATAATGATTTTTATTTAGACATTATCTTTAATGCCTGGTATAGTTCCCAATCTTATATTTATTGGGGTGATTCAAACGGCTACTCAACGTCCAATATGCTAATTTTAAATCCAGGCAGCTGCTATGGGGGCAGTTGCGTACAAGACTTAAATAACGACGACTATTTGGATATTTTATACTATCGTACTAGCTCACCGCAAGTAATTTACTGGGGTCGAGCAACTGGATTTTCAGATCTTGATACAATGAGAATATTAATACCCGAAGGTGCAACTGGCGGCATTATTTGTGATCTAAATGCTGATAGTATTATCGATATTTTCTTTAATTCGCTTGGCGGACTAAGTTACATAACATGGGGTCCTGACTGGAATACAATGACATCATTCCCAGTTAGCAATGATCATCACGCAATGTTCCGGGAAATCGGCAATACATATAATCGTCAATATTATGATGAATATCTATCCTCGATTAGCAATATTGCTGGGCTGTGGGTCTGCTGGGGTACAATAACCTGGGATGACAGTTTACCAAGTGGTTCATCGATCGACATGATGATAAGAGTTGGCCATACTCCACAACCCGACACTACGTGGTCAGATTGGCTACAGTTCAATAAGGACGATTCGATTCCGGATTCATTGGATTTTCATATATACATGCAATACAAGGCTGTAATGCGATACACGAATCCTGCATACCTACCGATATTATATAGTGTTCAGATTGACTATGAACTGGTTCCCGGTGTTGCTGAAAATGTAGTAACTTCTGAAAAATGTTTTAACATACATCCAACGATCATCACTGATCACTCGTTGATTTCATATTCCATTAAGGAAAACACGGATGTGAAAGTTGCAATATATGATATAACCGGACAATGCGTTGCGGTATTAGTTAATTCCCACCAAGGCAGGGGTCAGCATACGGTCAGCTGGAACGGTTGTGACAACAGTAACAAACGCCTGCCGTCTGGACGATATTATGCAGTCCTTTCAACGGAGGATGAAACAAAAGCAAGCCAATTCATTCAACTAAGATAGTCAGTGTACTTTGCAGAGTAAACTCTGCCACTACATACTGTTAGCTCAGAACATTGACTAAAGGGCTCAAAATCAATATAATTCTATCAATAAGGAGATATTATTTAAATGAAATTGTTTGATTATGAATCACCGCCTATCGGGCCTAATGCCCAAAAACTGATCGATCGGGATAAAAAGGTCATGTTCGGCGCGCATACCCGCACCCGTGAGATACCGCTGGCGGTTGATCATGCCAAAGGCGCTCGCGTATACGATGTTGACGGTAAAACCCTGCTTGATTTCGGCTCAGGTT
>MEUM01000005.1:3616-5014 GCA_001771735.1 Caldifarciminota bacterium RBG_13_43_14
CCGCTCCCGAATGATCAGCTTTCTCGGCGCTTTTCACGGACGCACATTCACCGGTATGACCCTGTCCGGAAGTAAAAAAATTCAGCGCGCCCATTTTGCGCCTTTGATCCCGGAAAATCACCATGTACCATATCCTTATTGCTATCATTGTATTTTTAATGAAACATACCCGCATTGTATGCGCAAAGAATTTGAAGGTATTCCTGTACCCTATTGCTTATCATATCTGATCGAGATTGTTTTTGAACGGATAATCGACCCTGAGGACGTGGCGATTATAATGGTCGAACCGATACAGGGTGAAGGCGGCTATATTGTACCACCCAAAGAATTCCTGCCGGCATTGCGCAAGATCTGTGATAAATACGGCATAATACTGGCATTTGACGAGATCCAGAGCGGCCTCGGTCGTACTGGCAAATGGTTCGCTTGCGACCATGTAAATATTATCCCGGACATTATCGTGATCGCCAAAGCGATTGCATCCGGATTGCCCATGAGCGCAACTGTATCCAAAGCTGAGCTTCAGGATCCCGTACTCGATAAGCGGGCATGGCCGCCTGGCGCCCATGGTTCTACTTTTGGTGGCAACCCGGTCATTGCGGCGGCCGGTATTGCATCATTAAGACTTATCGAAAACGGTTTGATCGAAAACGCACGCATTATCGGTGAACATTTAAAACAGGGTCTCATTGATATCATGAACCGTCACAAAATAATCGGCGAAGTGCGGGGATTGGGATTGATGATCGGCATGGAAATGGTCCAGGATAAAACCACCAAAGAGAATTTCCCGGCCGCGGTCACCACAAATGGCAAGAATATCAAAGAGGTCATTACCGGGGAGTGTTTTAAAAGGGGTCTTATTCTTTATGGCGCCGGTTTTAATTCAATACGCATATCGCCGCCGTTGATCATCAATAAAGATGATGCGGATCAAGCGATAAAGATAATTGATGAAGTAATTACGTTGGTCGAAAATAAACTATATGATTAAACGCACGATCTTCCGTGAATACGATATAAGAGGTTTGGCCGATACTGATCTTAATGATGATAATGTATATACCCTGGGCCGGGCTTTCGGTTCATATTACCGAAAACATAATTGCAATAAAATAGTTGTCGGCGCCGATGTAAGACTGTCTTCACCGCGCATTGCCGCTACCATTGCCAGAGCATTGAATGATTCCGGATGCGATGTAATTAGCATCGGTTCGGTGCCGACTCCTTTATTGTATTTTTCCCTGTTCCACTACAATATTAGTAGTGGTATAATGATCACGGCCAGTCATAATCCTAAAGAATTCAACGGTTTTAAAGTGTGCATAGATAAAAGTACTATTTTCGGCGCCGAGATCCAGAGCATCTATGAGCTGATCGAGCAAGGAAAATTCA
>MEUM01000005.1:5035-5126 GCA_001771735.1 Caldifarciminota bacterium RBG_13_43_14
GGATCCGACCGTTGTCGAGCATATCCAGGAACTGATCGCCGCGGTAAAACAAGGTGGTTATGATTGCGGGATCGGATTTGACGGTGATGGC
>MEUM01000006.1:0-570 GCA_001771735.1 Caldifarciminota bacterium RBG_13_43_14
CGCTGCTATTTTGCTGGCACTTAGAAAGTGTCAGATATGCGCTGCTATTTATCAAGTAGTTCTTAGTTAGTTGCGGTTGTCACACCCGTCGGCGGAAACCCTCTCCCAGTACTTCAAAAACGTCGGTCAGAATAACAAAAGCCGTACTGTCAATATTCTTCACCAATGACGTGAATATCGGCGTTTCTTTTTTGGTTATCACGCACATAATCACCGGACGTTTTTCCTTGGTATAAGGTGAAAAGCCGTCAAGTATTGTAACTCCCCGACGCATTTTTTCGTATATCGAGTTGATTATTTTTTCATTTTCACTGCTGATCACAAAAGCCGCGCGCGCATAATCAATGCCCTCGAGCACCAGGTCAATGACCTTGGATGATAAGAATAAAGCAAGATATCCAAGCAAGGCAAGTTCGATCGAACGCGTGGTAATACCGGCAAGGGTAATGACCGCGATATCAACTATCATTATTCCCATGCCGACCGAGAAATTAGAGTGGCGGTTTATGATCTGGCCGATAATATCGCTGCCGCCGGTGCTGGCGCCGCCCCGGAAAACAAAACCCAGCC
>MEUM01000006.1:644-1778 GCA_001771735.1 Caldifarciminota bacterium RBG_13_43_14
TAAACGGCAAAATCGATCATGATGTTGGTCAGGAGTATCGCCGCTATCGATTTAACGCCGTAGCCGATGCCGAGTACGCGTATCGCGATAATGAAAAGCGGTATGTTAAGAATAATGGTTACAATACCGACCGGCGTTTTATAAAGAAAATGCAGTATCATGGCAATACCGCCGACACCGCCGGGAACGATCTGATGGGGGATAAGGAACAGCGTATAGCTTAAAGCGCACAAAGCGCAGCCGATTATGATGTAAACAATTTTCATGTTAGCAGCAAAATATCATTTTAATTATATTGTTTGTTAAAAGGAAATTTGTTTTTTGCTGTCTTTATCTTTTTCTGGGGTAACCTGTGCTTCACGTAGCCGGGCGATGAATATTTTTACTTTTTCCAGCTCCTGCCTTTTGTTGTTGAGTTCTTTATCGATCTTCTCTTTTTCAGTGCTCAGCTTGAGCATTATTTTTTTCATCTCATCGGACTTGGCAATGATCATTGCCGCTTCCTTTTTGCCGTTTTCCAGTTCAGCAAGCTCTTTCTTGGTTTCTTCCACTTCAGCTTTTACCTTGGCTTTCTTTTCATCAATATTTTTGTTGATCTCGATCAGTTCCTGGCGTCGTTTGTCCAGTTTGTTGAACATATCCATTTCAATGACCCTGGCATTTTCTATTTTCCCCGCGATCTCCGAGTGTTTTATCTTTATTTCGCCGAGCTTTTCGTCGAAATCATCTTTCTGTTTGTTTAATTTTGTCACTTCGCTTTGATACTGATCCCGTTGTTTAAGCAACTCTTTGGTCTCCTTGTTCATTTCCTCGACCGATTTTTCCTCTTCTTTACGAAGCATTTCGAGCTTTTCGGTCAATCCGCTTATCCGTTCCTCGCGTTCCTTGATCTTGCCTTCGACCAGCGATAGTTCTTTCTTGCGCGTATCGAGCAGCTGCCTCACTTTTTCATCCTGTTCGACCGCAAGCTTGATTTCATCGTATTCTTCTTTTAAATGCGGCAGTGCTTTGGTTATTTCTTTATGTTCTCTTTCTATTTCTTTTAAAGCAATTTCATCTTTCTGTAGTTTAGCTTCGACTTCGACGAGCTCGGCTTTCTTTTCTTTGAGTTCGGTATCGAGTTTTTCATATTTT
>MEUM01000006.1:1799-5564 GCA_001771735.1 Caldifarciminota bacterium RBG_13_43_14
CCGAGCTTTTCCTTGGCCATTTCTATGGATTGGCCAAGTTCAGTGGCTTCCTTTTTCTTTTCCTTGAAATCCTTTATTAGCTCTTCATACTCAGGTTCGATCTTCTTCAGTTCTTTCTCTTTAACAACCAGATCTGAGACAACCGGATCGAGTTTTTCAAATTCAGCGCGGAGTTTTTCAAGTTTTTCCACTTCCGGTTTGAGTTCGCCGAGCTTTTCCTTGGCCATTTCTATGGATTGGCCAAGTTCAGTGGCTTCCTTTTTCTTTTCCTTGAAATCCTTTATTAGCTCTTCATACTCAGGTTCGATCTTCTTCAGTTCTTTCTCTTTAACAACCAGATCTGAGACAACCGGATCGAGTTTTTCAAATTCAGCGCGGAGTTTTTCAAGTTTTTTGCTTAATTGTTCATATTCCTTGCTGTCTTTGCCGATTGAATCTTTTAATTCTTTGTTCTCGGTTTGAAAATTTTTGTTTTTTTCTTCGAGATCATCAAAGGCGGACTTGAGTTCGCCGTGTTCTAGCTGCAGCGAAGATATGCTGCCGACCAGTTCAGCCTCCTCCTTTTTCATTTTATCAAGTTCTTTTGCGATCTTTTCGTGCTCGGCTTTGAGTTTGACAAGCTCTTCATTTTCTGCTTCCAGAGTTTCTTTCGTGTCCGAAAGCTTTTCAATCTCTTGGTTCAGTTCATCCGCGGTTTTTGTGTTAGTTTTTACCTCATTCTGCAGGTCGGACAGCACATCGGTTAAATTCGTCTTTTCCTCGGTCATAGCTCTTACCGCCTGGTCGAGCTCGCCGCGCGCCGAAGTCAATTTTTCAACCTTGGCATTGAGATCATTATAGATTTTTTCTTCCTTCTCGCGCATTTTCTGTATGGTGTCGAGTTCCTTGGCCAGGGTCGATTTTTCTTCGTTCATTATTTTCAGATCTTTTTCGGTTGCGCGCAGATCGGCCAGGGCATTGCGCAAGGTCTGTTCGAGCTCCTGGTATTCATTTCTAAGGTTCTCGGTCTTGACCTTGATATTATTAAACTGTTTCTCCTGTTCATTCTGCTCTTTTTGTTTCTTAAAAACTTCTTTTTCCATGCTATTGAGCTGCTTTGAATAATCGCTTTCCTTGCTCTTGAGATCGTTGACCTGGTTCTGTAACTTTTCTTTATCCGAGCTCAGGCGATCATACTCTTTGCGAAGATCGCGCAGGGACTTTTCCAGTTTATCTTTTTCACTGCTAATCTTTGAATATTCTTTCTGGGCCGATTCTAGTTTTGGAGATTCCTTTTCATGCGATTTAATCGAATCCTTGATCGATTTTTCCTGTTTTTCAAGTTCCTGTATGTTCTTTTTGAAATTTTCTACTTCACCAGCAACTTCCATCTGGGTCGCGTAGGCGTCGCCGATTTTATCCTCAAGCTCTTTAAGTTCCTGGGTCTTGGCCTTTATATCATTATCGATTTTTTCCAGCTTGCCAAGCTTTTCATCAAGATCGGCCAGAATATCGAGATCGTCGTCTTTTTTAGCCACAATAATTCTATGCCCTGGACATAACCGGTTTATACAATCCGGTTTTCAGCCCGGTCCAGGTTGATCTCAAATTAAATAAATTCAAAGCGTGAGGTTTAAATCCCCTAAGTTTTTCATTGATCGCCAGGTTAAGCAGCCGGTGATATAAGAAGACGGCCGGCGCCTGTTCAAGGATAATCGATTCGATCCTTTGATATAGCATATTTCTTTGAATAAGATTATGTATTCTACGGGCATTGTCAATATCTTTATCAAGCTCCGGAGTCGAGAAGAAAAAGGTGTTTCCGGTGCGGCCATAAGAACTGGAATGGAACAATGGAAAGATAAAATTATCCGGATCGCCGGTATCCGAGATCCAGCCGCGAAAAGACAATATTGATCTGCCCTCGTAGCTTTTTTCGATCAAACGGCTGAAGGACAACGGATTTATTTCTGTTTTGATCCCGACCCGGGCCAGGTTTTCTTTCACGAATTCAGCTCTCTGTCGGGCTGGAACATTATCGCTGATGTCGAATAAGTAAGTATCGGGCAGGCCGTTCGGAAAACCAGCTTGTTTTAGCAATTCGCGGGCGCGTTTTGGATCATACCTGTATCCGGTAAGCTTGCTATTGTAGGTTTGCATCGAAGGCGTAAAAATACCATTTGCCAGCACCGCTTCATTATTAAGCAATGAATCGATCATGCCTTTTTTATTGATCGCATGACATATTGCCTGACGCACCAGTTGTTGATTGAAGGGTACTTTCTGGCAATTAATACAGAGATACTGAATCGATAGTTCGGGTATTGTTTGAATTGATCTTGGCGATTCTTTTATTATGCGCTTGAGTGTAAGGTTTGAAGGGCGGTACACATGCAGCTCTCCTTTTCTGAAAAGCTCATAACATTTTTCTTCATCGCTTTCGATTATAAAATGTATCTCATCAACCGGCGGTCTTCCATGATAATAATACTGATTTGCCCGTAAGATTGCCTGTTTTCCCGGATCAAAGCCGACCAGCTGATACGGTCCGGCGCAGATCGGTAAATCTTGATCAATAAAAGGATCAGCGACATTAGTGGCAAAATGAGATAGCAACGGGATGAAAGGATAAGACAGTTTTATTCTTAATGTTGTACGGTTCAGCACCTCAATGCCCAGCTTTTTTGAATTTTTCGTTTGAATGAATTCCTCACTGCCTTCGATCATTTCGAAAAGATTAAAATTCGGACCGGATAATGCCCGGATAATGCCCTGCTTTATATCATCTATGCCCACCGGCTTGCCGTTCTGGAATTTTATATCTGGACGAAGAGTAAAATCATACTGTTTGCCATCCGGCGACATTGAATATTTATTGCATAGCACCGGTAATACTTCGACCCCGTCGCTAAATTCAAAAAGACCAGTGGAAAAACAATTGATGATCTGGCTTGAAGTAATATCGGTTTTCGCATCCGGTCGGAATGTGATCGGGTCGTTAGTTATGTTTATTGCAACAATATCAGGTTTTTGCATGATTTGGAACGGCTGGGGGATAGATGCGCGTTCGGTGATCAGTCCCTGCATTTGCTGGAGTTTCGATAATATTGATGAAAGATCAGTCCATTCTTTTTGTAATTTTATCTTTTCAGCTGCAATGGTTCCGGCCAGGTTCATTATTTTTGCGGCTTGTTCGATTTCTTCACTGAATACACGGTGAGTATCATCGAGAAATAATTTTAATCTTGAGTAGTCGGGATTCGTTATCTTTGATTCCGGGAAAGTAACCCGGGTATTTTTAAAATAGGCGATCATTTCATTTATTCGCTGAACTTCAGGGAGGATTCCGGTTATTGCCTTTTCAATGTCAGCCTGCAGGGTGAAGAATTTTTCGACTACCGGCGCGATCACCGGACGATATTTGATGCTCCGGCTTTCCTCGATGCGCACGAATAAACCGAGAGTTTTAATCCGGGTAAAGATCCGGTTCGTGGTGCTTATCTGATCCTCGATCCGGACCAGTTCATTAGCAAGGTTTTTTCCGACATTGATGAGCCGGTCGCGTATGCGTATGGTTTCTTCAATAAAATCACCGATCTTTGAGTTCAATTCGATAACCGATTCAATACGGCTGCCCAGTTTCTCTTTACTGTTGATCAATTCGGTGCCGATTTTATTCAGGTCTTCGGTTTGAGCAACGATATTCCTGATGTTTGCATGAATCTCATGTGAAAATATCGGCGGTTCTTTTTCAATTTGAAACGAACCGAGCATCTGCGCATTTTC
>MEUM01000007.1:0-2365 GCA_001771735.1 Caldifarciminota bacterium RBG_13_43_14
TGCCGGGTGTATTTTGTATGTGGTTTAAATAATCTTCCTTAATATAGCGGGGCCATTTACCACCATGCAGTGCAATTGTTGCCGCTTCATAGGGACATCCTTTAGGAACGACCATAATTTGGGCACCTAACCCGGCAATATCCTGCTGCAGATTTTTTTGATAATTGCGTTGGAATTCAAGCAAGCTGTAGAGTACCGTGATCGCTATCGCCATCCCGAAGAGGGTGAGTAGGGACCGGAATTTACGGCGAAAAATGCTTTTAATCGCTAAGTGGAACCAGATCATGCTGACCTCAGGACTTTGACCGGTTTTTGCTGGGCCGCCAGTATAGCCGGATATATGCCGGCGACCGTACCGATAATTAAAGCGATTATCAAGCAATACACAAATGTGCTTGCTTGGAAATTAACTATCCCGGTTGCCGGAGCCAGCGGAAGTATACGATTAAGCAACTTTTCAATAATGCGCCCGGCAACAAGCGCGATCAATAATCCGGCGATTCCTCCAATTATCGAAAGAATAAGGGATTCAAGCCAGACCAAAACAAATATATGAATACGTCCAGCACCGGTTGCCATCATGATTCCGAGTTCTTTTAAGCGTTCAAAGACCGACATCAATATTGTGTTTAGAACGCCGAAACTGACAATTGCCACGACCACAATAACGATCGATAGAACGATTGTTTGCACCGAACCAACCAAGGAAAGCATGGTGCCGAGCAACTCCGACATAGTAATAACCTCAACTTGAGGCAGTTCTTCAAGTTTTTTAGCGATCGCTGCGGCCATGCCTGGATCTTTTAGACGGATTTGTATGCTGGTGAGTAGTGATTCCTTTGAAAAAAGTCCTTGTGCAGTTTCCAGTTTAATAAAAAAGAATCCATCATCTTCAGTCCCGGTTTGCTCAAGAATTCCAACAACATCAAACGTATGATCGAATTCAGGAAGATAGATCTGATCGCCGACATTTGAAAGCTCGATCAGAGAAACATCATATCCAAGTACGATATCGTTTTCACCTTTAAGGAAATCGCCATTGATTTTCCACCAATTTTTCAATTTGATGATCTCCTCATCAACGCCAAGGTAAATATCGGTGCGCCCTTCTTCTGGTTTCACGATACCATGCATGAGCACGGGTGCTGCGATCTCGACCGCTTCCATGCTTCGGACTGCGTCGGCCGCGGATGCCGGCAGATAATTATCGATCTGACCGCCTTTCAAGATCAGTGAGGCGGCTTCATAGGGACATCCGATCGGAATGACCATTAAATGTATACCCATACGCTGGATCTGATTCCGCAAGGATTGCTCATAACCCCGGTTGAATGACAGGACAGTGAAAAGTACTGCGATCGCGACGCCGATACTGAACACGGTGATCGTTGTTCTGACCTTACGGCGAGTTAAATTCCTGAATGCCACCAGAAAAAGGTTCATTCTTTGTTCACCAGATAATCGAAGATAACGGTTAGTTTTTTCACCGCTAAGGCAATTGCGGTTGATGATTTGATCGAATTTTCAGAGGCTGGTTTAAGGTCGTCACCGACGAGTAATGGATCCTGGGAATTTTTTCCAACGAATTGACCAAGGAATTTTTGGCTGCGCAGATTCACGCGGTCTTTTTCCCGGTCACGTTGTATCCGAACCTCTTTTATCGTGAATTTTCTCGGATCATTTTCTTGTTCGAGCGCAACAACAACCTCAATTGCACCATACTGGCCTTTGCTTAAATGGGTTGCTACCGTGCCGACTGTGTCACCGTCTTTGAATACAGTAAAGAATTTGAATTGAGTTTCGTCGGCATCAAGCGCCGTCCCCAGCAATTCTTCAATCTTCTCTTGATCATCCGCTGATATATCGAAGAACGTAGTCTGGTATGAGTCGCCATTAAAAATCTCTTTCATGTCGCGCTCGGGAAAGCGCCAAACACACAGCGATGAAAAAATAATAAGGATCAGATTTGTCATAATATAACTCCCAGCTGAGCAATTAAATGATAACTATTATTATCCGGGTCAATAAATTTTATACCGATTATCTGAAAATTAATATTATTGATCCCGATCGGCGTATAATTGACCCCAATGCCTAATCCTTGTTTTTCTAAATCTTCATTCAGATCGGACTGCCAGTATGAATACATGCCAATCGTTTCGATCCCGGCGATCATCGGTATATTGAATTCTAAATAGGCACCCAGATTGCCCTGATCGGCGAGGTCCGAGATCGAATGCCAGGAGCCATCGGTGCCAATTATCAATTCACCGATCATTTCAAAATAGGGATTGGAAAATTGACCGTCAATTGCAAATCGGTTCTTCATAATCAGGGAATCAGGTTCGGCCATCATGTTACGAAA
>MEUM01000007.1:2374-13397 GCA_001771735.1 Caldifarciminota bacterium RBG_13_43_14
GCTGAAGTTCGGCAGAATGCCTCTTAATAAGGAAAGTCCCGCAATAAGATCATACCAATTTGAATTATTCGTATAAGCAATCCTTATGGTTTGGACCTTATTATCGTCCTGATCCATGATGTTCGGACCACTACCGTTGGAGATCATATACCAACAATCAACCGGTCCGATCAACCCTTGCGCGGAGATGCCGGCATCGATGCGTTGACCAATCGTAAATGCATAAGGGTTCTGGAATACACGGCCATGAGTGTCGTACCAGGCAAGCAATCCGAAGGGAATTACTTGCTGACCGATCTTGATACTAGGCTTGCCGATGCCATTAGGAATATTTAAGTGAGCAATACCCTGATGCATTGATTTTGCCCAACCGTGCATAGTTCCGGCAATATAAATTTGGGTCGCGACTGTAAGTAGATCGCGATTTTCGTGGCTCATATTCCCGGTGATCGTCAATTCAGCCGCCATAAGATTGAAAGATGATGGGGTTTCGTCTGTGTTATCAACATAACGAGAATAGATGGCGGGATTAAAGCGAAGGTCGATTCTGCCAAAAGCGATACCGCTAAAAATCAGCATCAATACATAAAGTTTATTCATATTTCTTTTCCTTAATGGTTTTCCTCCTGGCTAACCGTGCCAGGGTCATAGATTTTAGTTTTTTTTCAATCATTCTTGATAGTTCATACCATAGGTCGCGCGTAACGCAGGTCCTGACCAAATTGCATTTATAGTTGGCATGGCAATTCACTAATTGCACTGGCCCCTCAAGCGCAACAAATATATCGGCAACCTTTATCTTATTCGGAGGCAGGGTAAGCCGGTAACCACCCTTTACACCGCGGGTTGTCTTGACCAGACCGTGAGACTTGAGGTCATAAAGAATTCTTTCCAGATATTTTTTTGAGACCTTTTCCTGGGCGACAACATCTTTGATCGCCATATACCCGCGACGATAATTCATCGCAAGTTGCACCATAAGTCTTGTGCCGTATCTTGTTCTCGTCGTTATTCGCATAAAGTATACCTATTTAGTAGACATTCGAGTATAATCAAAAGTTTAGTCAAAGTCAAGGTTTTTATTGGGGAGTCTCATACAACCACAAGCCACTTGACAATTAATGTTAAATTACTATTATTTAGAGTGTCGAAAATACTATTTTCTTAGACTTAAGTATTTTTTAATAGTTCATAAAAATTATTCATAATTGAGGAGGCAGGGTAATATGAACAAGGCTTTAATCGTTGTGCTTCTAATATTCACTATTGGTTTTAGTCAAACCAAAATAGTCCGGGTATATGCTGATGCATGGCAAGACCTTACCCGTATCGATGAGAAATATAATATCGATATCGCGGCCGCGCGGAACGGCGAGTGGTATGATATTGTGGCTGATCAGCCGATGATGAATAAGATCCTTGCGTCCGGATTACCATATGAGATTACGGTTCAGAGTATTGAATATCAAAAAGAACAAGTACGTGGTGAATATCACTCTTATGATCAGGTGAATCAAATATTACGTAATCTGGCAACGACTTATCCGTCAATATGCAAACTTGATTCATTACCGATACGTACGTATCAGGGGCGATGGCTTTATGGGGTGAAGATATCGGACAATCCATCGATCGAAGAAGATAATGAACCGGGTTTTGTGATCGATGCATTGCATCATGCGCGTGAATGGGCTACGATCGAAGTTGTGCTCTTTTTTGCCGATTCGATTTGCCGTGCCTATGCTTCGGTGCCTGAGATCGCTGCGATCGTCAATAATGTCGAATTATATTGTTTTCCGATAATCAATGGCGATGGTTTTGTGTATGATTATCCTGGTCAGAATATGTGGCGTAAGAACCGGGAGCCATTTGGCGGCGCGACCGGGACCGATCCAAACCGCAATTATCAGGGATGCGGACCGGATATTGCCGGTAACTGGGGCGCGGTTGATGAAGGCCAGGCGACGCATTACCCGTCAAATGATGTATTCTGCGGTGCCTATGCGAATTCCGGTGATGAGACCAGAGCCTTGCAATCATATATTCGATCGCACACCACGCACGTGAACATGACCTATCATTCATACAGCGAATTGGTTATGTGGGGCTGGGGATGGACAACATCGCCATATCCTGAAGGGACCGTGCACACGAGAATTGGCACAAGGATTGCCGGAATGATCAACAAGCTGGGGAGCGGCACCTATGATCCTGGTCAAATCCCGGTCATTCTCTATTCAGTAAGCGGCGGCAGTCTTGACTGGGTTTATTCATATCAGCACTGGGTCAACGGCGTCGCGAATCTCTCGTATACCAGCGAAGTGGGTACGGCTTTCTATCAAAATACCAGCCAGCTCGACCCGATCTGCCGGGAAAACTTCAAGGCGCTAAAGTATCTCGCCCAATTCGCCCGTGATTCACTGCAAAACGTCTGCGAGCCGATTGTCGGCGTACCGTCGATAAATCCGGTCGGCACGGTCAATGCTAATTTCACCATTACCTGGCATCCGAGGCATCCAAATGAAAGCCATCCTACCCGCTGGGAATTGGTTGAACTTTCGAATCCCAGCATAATAACCGACAATCTTGAGGGCGGTACGGGACGCTGGACGCTGAATGGGTTCACTTTAAGCACGGCCCAGTCACATTCCCCTACGCATAGTTTTTTCTCAGGCAACAGCAATAATCAGAATACCGCCGTAACAACGATTCATCCCTTCCTGGTTCAGGCCGGCGATTCGGTCACTTTTTGGTGCCGTTATACGCTGGAAAATAATTATGATGTCGCCGTGGTCGAGGTTTCCGAGAACACAAAAGAATGGTATAATCTTGATACAACGAGATTCACTAGTACTCAAAGCTCCTGGGTTCGCCGGGCTTATTCGCTGGCAAATTGGGTTGGCAAATCGATATACATTCGTTTCCGCAGCATGTATGACAGCGGCACGACCAGCGGTGGTTTCTATGTTGATGATATTTATCCGGTATGTCAATTTGCGAATGTGACCGCGGTGTCTTCGAATATTACCGATACCCTGTATCAATTCACCAATCATCCGCTGGGCGAATTTTATTATTATGTGCGCGGTGATAATGCAGCCTGGGACTGGGGTGATTATTCTATTCTGGAAAAGGTGAATGTCATTGTTGGTATTGCCGAACAACCATTAGAGGATCAGATACATGAAACCAGTTTACGGATCTCGCCTAATCCATTCACTACCCAGACAGCAATTCACTATGCACTAAGCATTAAGCACTATGAAGAAACAGATAATACCGTCACCATCAAAATCTATGACGCGACTGGCAGAATAGCAAAAAATCTTTTACTGCCTACTGCTTACTCCCTACTGTCTGGTGTCGTAACCTGGAATGGCACTGACAATTCGAATCAGAAACTGCCTTCCGGTGTATACTTTGTTGAATTAAAAGATAACAATACTACGCTTACGGAAAAAATACTTTTAAGTCGATAGTTGAATTCTTGATGGAAATTAAGTAAACTCAGGAGCAGAGGTTGTCTGCTCCTGAGTTTTAATTCAATGAATGATATGATTCCATGAAATTCCTGTCAAATAAACCTTATACTCGCTGGTGGTGGTTTTCAGGTTTGATCGAAGAACCGGTGATTCGTTATCAGCTTGATTGGGTGAAAGCAAACAATTTTGGAGGGGTAGAGATCGCCCGGGTATATCCTCTGCCCGACAGCAAACCGGGTCCAGTATGGCTTTCAGAAGAATGGACACAGATTGTTCTTTACACAAAGGAATACGCCACCAGCATTGATCTGGGCTGCGATTTCACATTTGGAACTGCCTGGCCTTTTGGTGGTTCGATCGTTGATGAAAAAGATGCAGCCAGGAATTTCAAGGGATTATCCAGCCAGCGTCTTGAGAAATCCTGGGAAAATTCTGCTGGATCACCTGAATTTATACTCAATCATCTGGATAAAAATGCTTTGAAGCGCTATGCACGGAAAATTGGCAAGGCTCTGAAACCAGCGCTAAAAGGCAAGATCTCGGGATTATTTTGTGATTCCTGGGAAGTGGAAACCGATGGTTTGTGGACCGAAGGGCTTGAAGAACAGTTCAAAGAAAGATTTGGTTATGATCTGATGTCATATCAAAAAACCCTTAATAATCATCCGGATGTAAAATACGATTACCGTAAGTTGATCTCAGATCGTATTATCAATGAATTCTACAAACCTTTTACCGAAATATGCCATGAATTTGGAGCGTATTCCCGGGTTCAATGTCATGGTTCTCCGACCGATTTGATCAGCGCCTATAGCGTGGTTGATATACCGGAAAGTGAAACTTTGTTGTTCGACCCGCATTTTGCTCAGGTCGCAGCTTCGGCGGCAATGCTGTCCGGCAAAAAGATTGTATCAGCCGAGGCATTTACGTGTTTATATGGATGGAAACCTTTCCCCGGGCCCGGGCCATATCAAAAACAGGAATTGATTACCGATCTGAAAATCGTAGCCGATAGTCTTTTTGCTAATGGTGTTAATTTTCTGATCTGGCATGGTATGCCTTATAATCCAACGCGGGGCAGTAATCAATTTTATGCATCGGTTCATGTTGGGGCTGATGCTAATTTTGTGGAGAAGCTTGCCGAGTTCAATAAATATATTGAAGAAATCAGCAAATTGATGAGAACCGGTAAGACATATGGAGATATTGCGGTCTATTTGCCACTTGAGGATAACTGGATGCGGGATAAATTACCAGATGATATGCTCAGACCAAGCGCGCAATACTACTGGAATTTGCAGTATCAGCGATTCCCTCTGGAATTGACCGGTTATCGTCCGATATGGGTTAACGGTTACTTTTTAAAGGATGCCGAGTATGACGGTAAATACTTGCATTGCGGCGCCGGTGATTTTCCAGCGTTATATATTGATAGCAAATGGCTCGATTATGATACACTTTCCTTATTGCTTCGGCTGGCTGAACAGGGTTTGCCAATTTGCATAAAACAGAAACCTTCAATGCCCGGTCATGTTCATAGCAAGATCTATGAAAAGGACCTGAACGCTCTTTTCAAATACCGTAATGTTCACGGTTTGCTCACTAAAACATTTTTACAGGCGCCACTTATTCAGGGAAAAGATATTACTGAATTCTGGTGTCGTCAGGACGATGACGATCTGATTGTTTTCTTTGCTCATCCCAAAAGTAAAGAGATCATATATCCGATGCATTATGGTCAGTCACTTTGTTCTAAAGTGATTGAATTGGAAGTAATAATAAATTGGCCGGGAAAGCGAGTGGAGATAAGACTTGAATTTTATCCCTATCAGTCCCTGGGTTTTCGTATTGATAAAGATGGCAAGGCAGAACACCTCAGTACGATTTTCGAAATATAATATTGAAAAATAATGACGATCGGCTATCATATAATATGAAACAACTAAAGAAATACAAGAAAATCTTGAATAAGACAGTAAAAAGTATCGGTGATTGCACGGATCATCTGTATAAAGAGGGATGGGCTGAGGCCAGTAGCGGGAATTTATCAATTGACGTATCAAATTCGATCCCCGGTAAAAAGATCAAAAATGAGCAATGGCTTTTGATCACGAGAAGCGGATGCCGGTTCCGTGAAACCGCACGCCGACCATGGAATGATGTTTTGCTAATTCGTACCGGATCAAAAAAAGGTATAAGGATCGAATATTCAGGGAAAAAGAATGCTCGACCAACCTCTGAATTACCTACCCATAAACTTATTCATGATTTTTACCGAAAGAAAAAAACCAGAGGAACAGCAGTGATCCATACACATCCAACATATATTATTGCCCTAACCCATCTCAAGGATTATCGCCAGACTGATATCCTGAACAGATTGTTAGTCTCTATCCATCCCGAGATCAAAGCTTTTATTCCTGAAGGTGTTGGATTTGTACCTTATTTACCCCCGGGATCAGAGAGGATCGCGGTCGCGACGCAAAATGCGATTGAAAAGCATCGTGTTATTATCTGGGAAAAGCATGGCTGCATAGCCGTGGCTGATGATCTGGACCGTGCCCTTGATCTGATCATGATCATGGAAAAAGCAGCCAGGATATTTTTTATCGCCCGTAGCGCGGGTTTTGATCTTCAGGAGCTAAGCCAGCAGCAAGTCGATGACCTTACGAATATTAAAAAGAGATAATCTGATTTTAACGTCAATCCACGTAATCGCCGATGGAATATTTTTTGATTAACGATGTAATATATTTAATATTAGCGCCAGCGAGGAGGTTATCATGAAAAAACACATAGGCTCACTGGTTTTCATTTTTATATGTACCAGTATAGCCTGGATGATTCTGGGCAGTGCAACCAGCGTTCGTACGCATGAGCAAGATAGTACATTGCGTAACGCCGTAGGTCAACTTTGGGGAACGATACAGAGCCAGCAGGCCCCTAATGTATATTATACAACCACTAAACAGCGTGAGGTCAAGACCCATTACGGTTCAGAAACAGTGGTCGAGATAATCACCGATACCGCTTATTACGATGTTCCGATCGATGGCTCTGAGATAGAAATCGGGATAGATCTTGAACACCGTAAAAAAGGACTGTTGTGGTATGCCACTTATACTGTAAGTTTTCGTGGCCGCTACCGGGTGATGAATAATTCGGCGGTCGTTCAGGATCTCAATTTCCTATACGTTTTCCCGACCTATGAGGGTGTTTATGATAATTTCACAATCACTGTCGGATCGGATAAAATCCAGGATTTGAAGCCAGTAAATGGTCGGATCATTTATAGCTCTGTGTTCCGTCCCGGTGAAACTAAAGAAATTTCGGTAGAATACAAATCTCAAGGCCTGGAGGAATGGTGGTATATTTTGGGCAGTGGTGTGTCGCATGTAAAGAACTTCGATTTGGTCATGACAACAGATTTTACGAAGATAAATTTCCCGCAGAACAGCATGTCGCCAACCAGTAAAGAAGAGATCAGCGGAGGCTGGAAATTGACCTGGAATTATGAAAATCTTATATCGGGAATTCAGATCGGGATGGAAATGCCAGAAAAAGTCAATCCGGGACCATTCGTCAGCAAGGTAACATTTTTTGCCCCGATATCACTTTTCCTGTTTTTCTTTTTGATATTTATCATCACTGCGCTCCAAACCATCAAGATTCACCCGATGAATTATTTCTTCGTTGCCGCCGCTTTTTTCAGTTTTCATTTATTGCTTGCCTATCTTGCTGATCATGTCGATATACATGTTGCATTGATCATTTCATCAGCGGTTTCAATATTTCTTGTGGTTTCATATATTCGTCTTGTTGCCGGAGGCCGTTTTGCGTTTTTTGAGATGGGTTTAGCCCAGTTCGTTTATCTGGTGTTATTCTCATATTCATTTTTTCTCCATGGCTATACTGGATTGGCGATCACAATACTTTGTATTGTTACCCTGTTTATCATAATGCAGCTGACCGCACGAATCGATTGGGGCCAGCAATTCAGTAAGTGATCATAATCGATCCTTAGTTTGTTGATCGAAATAGGTTTAAAGAGATTTTACTCACTGCTTGACTGGTAAGTAGATTCTATTATAATCAGCCGGAGATGGATAAGATCAGATTTGTGTTATTCATGGTCGGTATTTTCATTGGTCCGTCATTTTTAAGATCAGAGACGATAAAACGTGAAGACGCACCATTGCGTGTCTATATAGATGAAAACGAATGTGATCTTGATTTTATAAAGACCGAAATACCTTATGTTGACTACGTTCTTGACCGTGCCGCGGCGGAAGTTCATATTTTCCAGTCCACTTTGCCATTGACCGGGGGAGGCCGGGAACACACGGTATATTTTGTCGGGCAGAAGTATTTCGACGGGTTGAAAGACACGCTGGTGTTTGCATCCTGCGTGACTGATAGCGAAGATCATGTAAGGAGGCAGCATGCTCAGATTATTAAGATTGGTTTAGTGAGATATCTTGCCCGCACCAAGGCAGTTGATGATATAATCGTAAAAATGCCTTCAACCCCGCCGGTTGCTGAGATCAGGGACAAATGGAATTACTGGATTTTCAATCTTAGGATCAACACAGATTTATACGGCGAACAATCTTATGTCGATCAGTCAGTATACAGCTATTTTACAGCTAGCCGCACAACCGCTGCCTGGAAGACTGAGGCTTACTGCCATTTTGGTTACTATCGAACGAGTTATGAGATCGACAGCATGACCTCGATTGAAAGTATTAAAAAGAATTATGGATTGAACTACTATATAGCGAGGAGTATTGGTGATCATTGGTCAGCCGGTGCCGGATTCTATAATTATTCGGATACATATTACAACAAAAAATACACTTTCTTTGTATTTCCAGCAGTCGAACACAGTTTTTTTCCTTATTCACAGGCGACCAGCCGGGAATTGAGGATGGTGTATAAGATCGGCTATGTGTACAATGCTTATTTTGACACAACGATATATAATAAGATCGAGGAAAAGCTTGTACATCAAACTCTGTCGATCACACTTGATGCTAAACAGCGCTGGGGTTCAATATCGACGACTATCTCGGGATCGTGCTATTTACACGATATAACCAAGAACGGATTACGCGGGTATCTTTATTTCAATATGCCGGTTTACAAAGGTTTTTCCATTAATCTGCACGGTTATGCCTCGATGATCCATGATCAGCTTTCTTTGGTAAAGGGAGACCTGACGCCGGAAGAGATCATTTTGCGTATCAAGCAGCTCGGCACTCAGTATGATTATTCAGTGCGGTTTGGAGTTGGTTATACTTTCGGATCGATACGCAGTAAAATTGTCAATCCGCGTTTTGGTTATGGTTTGTAATACATTGCCCGAACCGCCGTCCCACTTAACTCACCATAATTTCTTAGTAGGATTAGAATCAACATTATTCATTTATAATAATCAATATAGAAAAAGGAGAAATATAAAGATTACATAATAATGGCTCGAATCATTTATTCATTGAGCGGACAGGGTCGCGGACATTCGTCGCGGGTGACCGCGGTCACCGAGGAATTGCGTCAACGGGGTCATGAAGTAATTTTTTGCTGCGGCGCTACCGCTCAGGAGGTCATGCAATCACGCGGCGAAAAAGTCATACCCGTACCCGCCCTTCAGCATTTTATCGAACATGACCGCGTCCGGGTGGTCGCAAGTTTGATATACAATTTTGACCGTATTACCAATCCGTATCGAACCATCAGATTTTTGACCCTTGAATTCGCCAGATTTGAACCCGATCTGCTGATCAGCGATTTCGAATATTTTTCACCCCGGGTAGCCCATCGGATGAACCTGCCGGTACTGTCTTTTAATCATCAACAGGTTGTGACCGAGACCCGGTATCGCATTGGTTTGCGACATAAGTTGGAGGCAGCTATGGGTTCGATGGTTATCCGGTTGATCTCACCGCCTAAACCCTATCATATCCTGCTTTCTTCATTTGCCGCCCATCCGTTACGCAATCCGCATCGGACAACGATCGTCCCGCCGATCATCCGACCGATCGTACAAAAGATCAGACCCGATATCGGTGATTATATACTTGTCTATTTGAATCATCAAGGTAGCGCCGCTTTGCATCTCATCCATGTGCTGACCAAGATCCGGGCAAAATTCATTTTGTATAATTTTAATAGACCATCCTTTGCTGATCGTTTTCCACATCTTGTTTTTAAACCGTTATCCATGGATGGTTTTCTTGAAGACCTCAGTACCGCTAATGCGGTTATATGCAGTGCGGGATTCACCTTGATGAGCGAGGCTTTATATCTGAGAAAGCCGCTGTTCGTTATCCCGAATGGTGGCGTTTTTGAACAGACCCTGAACGCGCTATTTTTGCGAAAATATGGGCTTGGGGAGGCGGTGATCGATCGTCCCGTAAGGATCAATGATATCGAAGGTTTTCTGGATCGACGGGATAAATACCGTAAAAAAGATCTGTTCCATAGCCGTTGCGGCAATGTTGATGCGATCAATTGCATCGAACGCACACTTGATCAAATAAAGGGCAAATATCCTCTCCGCATAAAATTAAGGCGGAAAAGAAAGAAGGAAGGAGAACAAAGATAATATGGGACGCGTTAGACTTGATTTACCCGAGACCTTTGATTTTTCTACTGAAATCGATGTTAGGATCACCGATATAAATTATGGCGGGCATTTGGGTAATGATTCAACTCTATCGTTAATACATGAGGTTCGGGTACGATTCCTGCAGAAACATGGCTACCGCGAAGTGAATGTCGAAGGTGTAGGTATGGTTATGACTGATGCCGTAATTATATATAAAGCGGAGGTTTTTTACGGTGATACATTGATCGCCGAAATTGGGGTAGGAGATATTACCCGCTCGGGGTGTGATTTTTACTACCGTTTCACAAAAAAGGATACGGGCAAAGAAGTCACCCGGGCTAAGACCAGCATAGTATTTTTCGATTTCAAGGTCCGTAAATTAGCCGAAACACCGGGGAAATTCCGTGAAAAATTCGCAAAATAGAATATGCCCAAATATGAAGTTTTTATATTTGCATGATCGTATATGCAACTTTGAACGCTATTCTTATCATATATAGATGATCGATGATATATTCATTGGATCTGTACCCGTGATCAGATTTGTACAAGCACTGAATCCGAGCGATATTGAGATCGTTCGGGACCTTTTTCAAGAGTACGCCAACGCACTTGGATTTGGTCTTGCTTTTCAGAATTTCGATAAAGAGATCGCAGAACTGCCTGGTGAATATGCCCCGCCTAATGGTCGTTTGTATATTACTTACTGGAATAAGAATGTTGCCGGATGTATTGCACTGCGGTCAATAGATCAAGATATTTGTGAGATGAAGCGCATGTATGTGCGTCCCGAGCATCAAGGAAAAGGGATCGGAGTCGCACTTGCACAATTGATCATCAATGATGCAAGAGTGATCGGTTATCATAAAATGCGACTTGATACTATTTCTTCAATGAAGACGGCAAGATACATATATGAAAAATTGGGATTCAA
>MEUM01000007.1:13421-18229 GCA_001771735.1 Caldifarciminota bacterium RBG_13_43_14
TCCACTGCCTGGTGCGCTCTATATGGAATTAGTACTTGAATGACCGTTAATATTGACGTGACCAGGTAAATAGATAAAATAGAAAAAATGGAGGAAATGATGAGGAGAAATTTTATTATGACCGCTGTGATCACCGTCTTAATGATCATGGCGGGATGTGGCGAGAAAGCAGTCAACGATACACCGCCCGACATTATTGATTATGGTATCAATCACGACGCATGCGATCTTTCGCAGATCCCGTCTGAGTGGGTAGATTCAGTGAAGACCAATATCAAGGTGCATTATTCCCATACTTCTCATGGTGAACAACTGAGCTATGGTGTTGAGCTCATCGAGCAGAGCGATGCCCAATACAGCGTTGCGATCGGTTACAGCGAATTGCCCACCGAGGCTGGTGCATTATGCATTTTTGACGGGCAGGAAGGTGAAACCTATATAACGCCTGATCTCTATTGGGAAAGTGGTGACGGCATGAATTATACCCGCGCGGCGCTTACCAATAATCCCAGTATCAATGTGTCGATGTGGTGCTGGTGCACTCAATGTGATTATTATGATCAGGGGCAGGTGCAGGTTTATCTTGATTCTATGGATGCCCTTGAGACTGAATTCCCCAATGTGACTTTTGTGTATTTCACCGGCAATGCCCAGAGTTCAGGTGACGATGGTTACAATCGCTTTCAGCGAAATCAGCAGATCCGGCAACATTGCCGTGATAATAGCAAATTGCTTTTTGATTTTGCCGAGCTTGACGGCTATTGGTATGATACCGATCAGCAGGTTTGGCAGGCTTCTACCTACGAACATAACGGCATTAATATCCCGCTTGAACATCCTGAATTCAATGGTGATGAGCATGGGCATACCACTGATGCGAGCTGCAACCAGAAAGGACAGGCTTTGTGGTGGTTGCTGGCGACGATCGCCGGCTGGGATGGGAATTAGCAGGCTCGCTAATCCTTAAATCCTGATGGCCCTTTGAGAATACGAACCGGAAGATAAATTATTGCTTTGAATAGTTCGAGGACTCCACTGACCACAATACCGAGAATGCGGAACGGTAACAGTATGAGCCATACTATTGGATAAAGAATAATAGCTAATAATGCTAATGGCCAGCAGAGAACAAGTAATATAAGCCAAAATATGAATACTAACATAGGATATTATATTAATTAATAAGTATGAATCAAGGTCCATTGATTTATTGCCTTATTAATATTCTGTTTTTCATCTCGTCCAGCGGTGAGGACCTTCAATTTGATAAACTGATTGAAAACGTGTATGAGAATTATCGGGTGAAGAACGATCATGTTAAATCCTTTATATGTAATGGTTCAACTATTTATCAAGAGTTTCTGAGTAATGGTGATCTGGCAAAAGAAATATTTCTGACCCGCCGGTTATATACAAAAGGAGACGATCAGAACCATGATGAGTATCTTGAAATGTCGCTTAATGGGAGAGTACTAAATCATTCCGAAATGGAAAAACAAATCGATGAATGGAATCGTCGCGGGAAAAAGCGGGGCGTTACTAACATGCCGTTGCGACCGGCGACCAAAGGTTTTTATGATTATAGTCTGCTTACGGATACTGTTTGGAACCAAAAAATAGTTTATCGTGTAGGTTTTAAAGCTCGCTCCGGTATTGATAATGTGATTAATGGTATCGCTTATATTGATCAGAGCGATCATAATGTTGTTCGTATCGAAGCTTATCCGGCAAAGATTCCCGGGGTCATTAAGATGATGAAAATGGTCTATCATTATGCTTTGGTCGATGGTCATGTAGTACCGGATAGTTTCTGTTTTGAGATGAAAATCAAAGTGAAATTCTTGATAAATTTTTACGATCGTCGTATAAAGCTGACCGATGTCTACAGTGATTATCGATTGAACGTTGCTATCCCCGATACGCTGTTTATTCATAACAATAGGTGAAAGGAATAATTATGCATTTCGATATATATGAACATCTTGCCGGGCTTCTTGATCAATTGCCCAACGGTTTTCCCCGAACCGAATCTCGAGTAGAGATTCGGCTGCTAAAGAAGATCTTCAGCCCTGAGGAGGCTAATGTCGCGGTAAATTTAACCGGCAAAATGGAGCCGCTGGATAAGATCGCCGAGCGATTGAATATGGAGATTAAGGATACACGCACTATATTGATAAGTATGGCAAGCAAATTGATGGTCCTGTTCGATAAGATCGATGGGAAAATGCATTTCCGGCTTGCACCATTTATTGTCGGCATATATGAAGGGCAGCTTGACTATATGGACAAGGAGCTGGCTGAGCTGTTCGAGCAGTATATGAATGAAGGGGGAGCAGCCGGGATAATGAAACCGCGGCCGGCGCTGCAGCGGGTAGTGCCGGCAATGAATACTGTCAAAACCGAATGGATAATGTCCTATGATAATGTACATAAATTACTTGAACTGGCAAAGGTATTTGGGGTCCGTGACTGCATATGTCGGGTCCAGCAGGATAAGCTTGGCAAACGTCGCTGTGATCATACGATCAAGGCCTGTGTCTACTTTTCCGATTCTGAACGTCCGCCCAGACCAGAAGATATTACAAAAGCGGAAGCGATCGCGATACTGGATGCTGCTGAGAAAGAGGGATTGGTCCATTCGGTGAGCAATGTTGCTAATGGTGTTTTTTATTTCTGTAATTGCTGTGGCTGCTGTTGTGGTATATTGCGGGGCATTACTGATTATGGTATTGAAAAATCGGTCGCGGCCGCGAACTATTACGCGATCATTGACCAGGATAAATGTACCAGCTGCGCTCTTTGTTTAGAACGCTGTCAGATAAATGCGATAACCGATGAGACTGGATTATTTGTCGTAAGCCGTAATAAATGCATTGGCTGCGGTCTATGTGTTGGCGGATGTCCATCGGAAGCAGTGTCGCTTAATCTAAGACCTGAATCCGAGATCATACATCCCCCGGAAGATTTCGATGAGTGGGAGAGAAAAAGAGCCGAAAATCGGCAGGGTGTGAAATAATGTTCTTTATATACATTGGCCTGTGTATTGCATTCTATTTTTGGTTTTCACATTATCTGAGTTATAACGTCCTAAAAAAAATGATAATTAGAAGAAATAAGTGGGACTTGAATATTTGCTGTGGCAAGACTGACGGCGGTGGGGTCAATGTAGATATCATTCAGCATGCGGATCTGCCTAATTTTCGGATAGTTGACAACATATACAAGCTGCCTTTCGAAAATAAGCAATTCGATAGAGTTCTGTGTTCGCACACGATAGAACATGTTGATGATCCACAGCGTTTTTTGAATGAAATGATGCGGGTCGGGACTGATGTGACGGTTATCCTGCCGCCAATATGGGATGTGACCGCTGCCTTTAATATTTTTGAACATAGATGGTTATTTTTAACTATTAAAAAAGAATATCATAATCAATTGCCAAAATGTATCAAGCTGCCCGGTGCTGAATATGTGCAAAGGCGCTGGGGCCAGGTTAAGAAGGCCTGATTGATACTGATCGATAGATAACTTTAGGATCATTGTATTTATGATTCAGGTTGCCAAGCATACAATCTGGTCTTAGTTGACAATCTATATCTAAATTATATAATTGACCCATGAGTCGTTCAGATCCCGATCGAAAACAATTATTAGAACATATTGTTGCTGCCCTGCAGCCGCTGGATTTTATTCATGCGGTATGGGAAGCGGGATCGATCGCTTTTGGTCGCAATGATCAATGGTCAGATATCGATCTTTACATAGTTGTTAATGATGATAAGGTTGAGGATGTATTTGCTACGCTGGACGGGTTATTCGGAGAAAGATATGGTATCGAACTCAAATTTCGTTTACCTGAACCGACCTGGCATGGGCATTCCCAGGCATTTTACCGGCTGAAAAACATAAGCCCGTATTGTTTTATCGACGCGGCCGTTATGAAATTAAGCAGCAAGGATAAATTTCTACAGTATAAAATACATGGTGCACCGGTGATCCATTTTGATAAAAAAGGTATTGTCAAGGATGATCCGGTGAATGATCAGAACCTGTTGATCCGGATCAAAAAGCGGCTCGAGGTCCTGAAAACAACTTTTCCATTATTCCAGGTCTTGATCAATAAGGAATTGAACCGTAAGAGATATGTTGAGGCTTATGCTTTTTATCAAGGATCAGTTATCCGACCTTTGGTTGAGATCTTAAGAATAAAATACAGTCCTTTTCACTTTAATTTCCATGTCAGCTATGCGTTCCTTGAACTCCCTGAAGATGTTTACAAACGATTACAGGATTTCATATATATTAAAGATCATGAAGATCTTGCTCGTAAGCAGCTTAAGGCTGACGAATGGTTCTGGGATGTATATAATAGCATTAAACCCGACGATATTGTTGAAATCTTGAACTCAGTAAAATAATGCCTGGCAGCAAGATAATCCTGGCATCAAAATCGCCAAGGAGATACGAACTTATTAAGAAGATCATAGCAGCGGAAAAAATAACCATTATCGGTAGTGATATCGATGAATCGATAATTTCTGGCGAAGACGGAGCAAGTTACACGAAGCGTATCGCGATCGAAAAGGTCAATAATGTTGTGAATTATTTAAAGAGACGAACTGATGCTGATTATATCCTTGGTGCCGATACGATAATACAATTTGAAAAAGAAATAATCGGTAAACCAAGTGATAATAACGAAGCCTATGAAATTCTAATGCAATTACGCGATAATTGGCATGAAGTGATTACCGGCGTTTGTTTGATGAAATTTAGTAATGGTAATAGAAAAACATTTTCAGTTTGCA
>MEUM01000008.1 GCA_001771735.1 Caldifarciminota bacterium RBG_13_43_14
GTCAAAAGAAAATATTGCCAATGAGAATTATAGTTGTTTATTTATGCATGAACCTTAATCTTTTATTTTGTATTTAACGGGGTTTAGAATTTAGGATTTCGGATTTAGTGCTTTATCATTATCACCTTTTCTCCTCTGAGCCTTTTCATTTTTTTGCCGATTAGAGAGTAACGATTAGCGATTAGCGTTCTTATTATAATTGACATATCGGGCAACGATGCTATAATGGTTTATGAAAAAAACTTTTATAATATTATTGCCATTTATGTTGAGTTTCGCTCAGTTTCTGCCTGATGTCTGGTCACAGTCCTACTGCACTTATGATATTGCTGAGGTAATGCCGGTAAATGGTTATTCATTGGGATTTAGCATTAATAATTATTGCTTGTGGAGTCATGATCCGGATAGTGTAAGTTATGATCAGCGCCGTTTTGATCTTTTTGCCCATCTTACGCTTGCTCACAAACTTGAATTTGGTATTAAGTATTCATATCCGACCAGTGGAATTTTAGAGTTGAAATATCAATATCTATCCGATCCCTTGAACGGAGCGGTTAAGCTTGGCATTAGTTACATGAAGGGAACCAGGATCGGATTGATTACCGATTATGTTTTTGATATTTATCCAACGCTTGTTTTTGACAAACCGATCACCTCAATGATCGGTGTTTATATTGCTCCAAAGGTGATCTATTCAATTCATCTTCGTGACCGCCAAGAGCATTCGACCCGGCCGCCGCATTATTTATTTCAATATGGTCTTGGTCTTGGATTTTATTTTGGAAATAGATTTATCATCATGCCGGAGAGCAATTGGTTACGCGGCCGCGATGAAGGAGATTACACCATAAATCAGTTTGGTCTTGCGGTCAAACTAAGATTCAAAGAGGAATATTAGGGGGATTTATTTCTTACAAAGATTGAATTTGTTTAGCAGGCTCTTTATTGCTTGATCACGGTACTTCTTTCTCAAAAATATATTAAGCGACAATTCAGAGGTTGTGATCGCTTCAACATGTGCTTTGGCTTTAGCAAGAGCATTAAAAGTATCGTTCAACACTTTACTGTCGGATCCGATCCCATGGCCAATGACACTGATCGAAACAATGTCAATTGCTTCCCGGATGCGATTAATTTCAAGACGCGTGATCATTTTTTTCAGTATTTGCTTAACTATATCTTTTTCTACGAGTGGCGTGATGAAGGATAAATCAAAACGTTTGGCCTCGGATACGCCATGGAAGAAAAATTTCAAATGCACACCGCCATCGGTCAATTCATTAACGATTTGCGATAGATAACGAGGGCGTCTTAAAACCTGAATCAAGGTAATCAAATAAAGATCATCGCCATGGGTTATCGCCTTGGGTTGTGGATGCTCTAATCCTTCAAGTTTAGTTATCAATGTACCTTTTCTATTATTGAAACTGTTCCGAATCTCAACCGGTACCCTATGGCGAGCGGCAATGCCTGAAGCCCGCGGATGTAATACCTGGGCGCCGCGGCTGGAAAGCTCGAGCATTTCATCATAAGAGATCTTGTCTATTTTTTGCACTCCGGGGAATCGGTTCGGATCTTCGGTATATACCCCATCGACATCAGTATATATTATACATTTCTCGGCATTGAGCACTGCGGTCAGGGCAAGCGCGGTTGTATCTGAGCCGCCGCGACCGAGGGTGGTGATTTCTTTTTCCCCGCTAACTCCTTGAAAACCACAGATCACTGGTATTTTGCCGTCATTGAGAGCATTACGTACCCGGTCTCCCCGGATCTCAATTATTCTCGCATCCGTATGTTTCGTGTCGGTTATTATACCGACCTGAGAACCGGTAAAGGAAATCGACTGGAGTTTCATCTGGTCAAGAGCAATCGAAAGCAGAGCAACCGAAATTCTTTCGCCGGCGGTCAAAAGCATATCAAGTTCGCGCGCTTTAGGATTGGGGGTTATTTGATGACCCATCTTAAAAAGTTGATCAGTTGTATGACCCATTGCCGAAACGACTACAACGACATCATGATTTTTCTGGAGCCGGGCGACTTTTCTAGCAGCAGCTTTTATCAGGTCTGGAGTTGCTACCGATGTACCGCCGAATTTCATGACCACTATCGACATGGTGGAATTATATCAAAAACTCGATATAAATCAAGAGGAGGATCTGATTACGGTTTATTATTTTTTTACGTCTTGCAGTATTTTTCACTGCTTACTGCCTACTGCTTACTGTATACTGTCTTTTAGTGTGCTCCTTCGCGTTTCAATACGGTTAAAATGGTTTTAAAA
Source organism: Caldifarciminota bacterium RBG_13_43_14 (assembly GCA_001771735.1). Lineage (GTDB taxonomy): Bacteria > Hydrothermota > Tepidihabitantia > SM23-42 > SM23-42 > RBG-13-43-14. The sequence goes on from MEUM01000008.1 coordinate 2,285, forward strand.
AATATTTTTAGATCCAAACGTAGTGACATATTGTTTATATACTCAAGATCGTGCTCAAGCTTACTCTTTACATCTTCGATCGAACGGTCATAGCGATGTTTCACCTGGGCAAGACCGGTTATACCCGGGTGCACGCTGAGTCGGAGACTATAAAGTGGTATCTTTTTCTTTAACTGCTCGACAAATGATGGACGCTCAGGTCTTGGGCCGATGAAACTCATATCACCGTCCAGAACGTTAAATAATTGAGGCAGCTCATCGATCCTTAACGGCCGCATGATCGAACCCATCCGGGTAATACGATGATCATTCTTGCGTGCCCAAACCGGACCGGTGTGCTTTTCCGCATCGGTTATCATTGAACGGAATTTCAAAAGGGTGAAGTTACTACCTCTAAAACCAACTCTTTTTTGCCTATATAATACCGGACCCTCGCTGTCGAGTCTTATAATCAATGCGCTAAAAAGCATGATCGGTCCAAAAATAATCAATCCCAGGATCGCCAGCGTAATATCGACAATACGCTTTAAAAATCTATCCCAGGTCGAGAGCGGATGAAATATTACTTTTAAAAATGGTGATTCACTTACTTTTTGAACAAGAAAATATTGATAGACCAGCGGATATAGCTTTGGTGATACAAAGATCTCAAACCGGGTGGCGGCTAACTGTGAAATGATCTTCAGCATCTGTTCAGGTTTATTGCCGCTGCTTTCGATAATTATTCCATCAACACCATTATAATCTAATATTGATGCTGGTATTGTTGGATTGATCGAACTGAGCTTGATCTTTTCGACAACACTAAAATGCCCGTAATTATCGATATGATCCCCATTCTGGAAAATAAGTACTTTTTCCTGCGCTGGTTTTTTATATTCTCCGAACAGACCACGCCATAAAAATCGCCAGGCAATCACTATCCCCATCATGATCAAGTATGATGGAATAAAACCCCTGGCCTTTATGAAATCAATCCCCAAGACATATGCAGTTGCAAGAACAATAAGAAATCCAAGGAATATTACCTGAATCACCTTAAATGTTTCATTGATCAATTGAATTCGTGTTCGGCTCTCGTACAGGTCAAAGGTCTGAAAAAGAAATAACCAATAAACTAAGGCAATGAAATTTCCAAGCAATGCATGGAAACTTAATAATGACTGATTTATTTCCGATGCTTTCCAGGCAATAAAGAATGCAAAGACGAGAAAAACCGCATCGCCTATGATTGTCAGTATTATTTCAGTTCTTCGGGACATCCAACGTCGGAAGGGTCGCTATTCCTCTCCTTTTTTATGAATAATATAACAAACCCTTAAGCTAATTTGCTTATTGTTTGTGTAGTTTTTTTGAAAATTCCACTCAGTATTAAGATGCATCCAACATATAAAAAGTCGCTAGCAATCCTCCTTACGAATTATAAATTATATTGAAAATACCGGAATTGTCAATAGGGGAAAATACCAGATTTCCGCAAAAGCCGGAAATCTCTGATTCACTTGACTTTTACCCTGTCGACTTTATAATTAACCTATAATATGCTTATCGGTATCACGCTTGGCGATCCATCTGGTATCGGGCCGGAGATCATTCTAAAAAGTGCAGTTAATCTGATCAAATATCGCGATTTATACATATTTGGCAGCAGCCGTGTATTAAAAAAAACCGCAAACGATCTAAAGCTAACAAAGCAATATCGCCTTTTAAAGAACCGGATCATTGATTGTGTGGATTATATCGAATTTAATTATGGCCGGCCAAACATCAATACCGGCAAGGTCGCCATTCAATCCATTGACTGTAGTTTGAAATCCGTCTGCGACATTATTGTCACGGCACCGATTGTCAAGGAAGTAATAACCCGTTCATTGCCAGGTTTTATCGGCCACACCGAATATTACGCAAAATATCATGATGTACACGATTTTGCCATGATCGGCATACATCATGATAAACGGATTATGCTGCTTACAACTCATCAACCGTTGCGCCATGCGATAAATAAGATTCAGCCGGCGATGATCGTTTCCAAACTCAGGTTATTCGATCACGGTCTTAAAAAATATTTCAAAATTGAAAATCCAATAATCGCGGTCAGCGCCCTGAATCCCCATGCTTTTGAATTCAGCCTGGGCGAAGACGAAGAGATTGCAGAAGCGGTGTTGATCGCCCGGCGCCAGGGGATAAATGCCAAAGGTCCTTATGCGGCCGATTCTATTTATCAAAGGCGATACGATGGTTTTTTGACCATGTATCATGATCAGGCAATGATCTTTTTGAAATCGAGAAAAGATGGTTTGAATTTTACCCTTGGATTACCTCGAATCCGGTTATCTCCCCTGTATGGCGCGGCTCTTGATATCGCCGGCAAGAACATCGCCGAAAATTCGGGCTTGATTAAGGCCGTGCGAACCGGTATACTATTATACAAGAATGCGAGGAATTATGAATCATAGAAATAAACATAGATTTTTTTTCGGGATTGTTTTTGGACTTCTGTTCTTATGCCTTGTTTTGACATCCGGATGTAAAGGCAAGACCAAGCTGAGCAAGGGAGTTGATCTGGTAAAAAAAGGCGATTATGCTCAGGCAGTAAAAACTCTTAATCAGGCTTTAAAACAGGACTCCCTCAATGCTGAAATTCACTACAATCTGAGTTTCGCCTATGCGCATCTTGATTCAATGAAAAAAGCAATGCTGCACTATCTATTTCTTGTCGATACCGTTTCACCGTACCAGGATTCAGTACAAATACGCGAAATGCTCGGCGTTGCCCTTGGTCTCGATCCATATACGACCAGTTTGATCACGATGGGAAAAATAAATCAATTTAAAGGTGTTTTTAGCCCAAAGGCCGAGACGATCGCGCTTGCGGCTGCAAAGCGCGATGTTGCCAAGATCTATTTGATCAATCTGGATGGAAGCACGATCGAAATCGCATCGAGACGGGGCATGAACACCGATCCGGATTACTCGCCCATTGGCGACAAAATAGTTTTCACTTCGGACCAGGACGGAAATGAAGAGATCTATCTCTATGAAATAAAATCGAAGAATTTAACCCGCCTGACCAATTATCCGCGCCAGGATTATTCACCAAGTTTTTCGCCTGACGGTTCCGAGATCGTCTTTGTCTCCAACATGGACGATCAATATAAATGGGAAGTTTATAAAATGAGTTTGAAAACCCTGAAACCAAAACGGCTTACCAGCAATGTTTACTGGGATGGTTTTCCCCGTTACAGCGCGGACGGGAAATACATTACCTTTTCCTCAAGACGTAACGGCAGCGAGGATATTTACATAATGAATTCCAATGGCAGCGGCGAAAAGGTGTTGTATCAAACTACGGCCAATGAGAATGATGCCACGCTTATCAACGACGAACTTTTTTTCAAATCCGATCAAAACGGTGACTGGGAGATCTATCGATATAATTTATCGACAAGGCAGTTGACGCGCTTAACCAACAATAAATACCCGGATTGGAATCCGCGCATATCCCGTGACGCCTCTCGATTACTGGTCGCGCGCAAGATCAAGAATCGCTGGCAATTAATGTATGTAAATCTAAAAAATCCGCTGCCGGCTGAACTGCTCGCCGAGAAGATTCGCGAGCACTTATCAATAAAAACAGATGGCAGATAACGGTCATCAGTTAACGGTTATTTGTTATCGGTAACATTTTTGCCTTGACAAAATCAGAATTATGTGTATACTTCCCATAGTGGAAAAGGAGGTTTTAATGAAAAAGCTATTTGCGATAGCAATAGCAGTTGGTTTAATGAGTGGTTTATATGCTTTAAATCTTGGTCTTGGTGTTGCATACGAGAGCGTTGATAATGATGCACGTTATCTTGCGATCAAGGCCGATGCCCGTGTACCGCTTTTTGCCATGATCGATGTGCGGGGTGAATTGCTCAATGTCAGCCTTGCTGAAGGCGGCAAAGTAATTCATTTTGGTACCTTCACTGGATCTGATCTATTGATCAAATTCCCCATGCCATCTTCGATCAAACCATATCTCTGTCTTGGCGTATGGTTCAACAAAGGTCTTGAAGATGCACCGCTAGATTTTACGAATCTAGCTCTCAAAGCAGGTCTTGGTGCTGAAATGGGTTTTGGCGGACTCAATGCCTATCTCGAAGGTGGTCTGAATAAATTTACATGGGTAGATGGTGCTGATCCAGCAACTGATCAACAGATCTATGTACAGCTTGGCGCAACCTTCCCACTCGGAATGTAAAAGTACTATTTTTACAAAAAGGCGGGCTTTTCAGCCCGCCTTTTTTTTAAGATTTTCCTTATTTATATTTTTATTTTATACTGTAACCTGTGTCCTGTTTCCTGTCCCCTGCAAACGTAACGTTTGCTTTCCCGCACCTTTGTAGTGGCAGAGCTTGCTCTGCGCTCATTACTTCCACAGTCATTGCGAGGAACAATGTGACGAAGCAATCTACATAAATTAAGAAAATTTTCCTCCCTGTAGATGGGAGGGAATAAAAGGGAGGGTGTTCAATGTTCTTCAATCCGTGTAATCTGCGCCACCGAAGGTGGCAGCCAATGATATCTCTGTAATCTTTCTCTTATCACCGTAATCGATGCGGCGAAGCCGCATACGGAGAGAGAGGGATTTGAACCCCCGACCCGTTTTCACGGGTACGCGATTTCGAATCGCGCGCCTTCGTCCACTCGGCCATCTCTCCTACAGAATGGAAAGTGGTTATTGGGTTTGGATGCTGGATTTTTTCTAGCTTCCTATCCCGAACCTATTTTCTATCTTTTCGCTTCTTTTCAAAAAAACTTTTCATCAAACTCGCGGCCTCAGCTGCCATTACCCCTTCGACGATTTCGATCTGATGATTCAATTTTTTTTCCTGCACAATATTAAATATCGAGCCGCAGCCGCCGAATTTCTCGTCCCGCGCTCCGAAGATTACTTTCTTGACCCGGGCATGCACGAGCGCGCCCGCGCACATTATACACGGTTCGACCGTTGTGTAAACGATCACCTCTTCGAGCCGCCAGGAACTTAATGCATTGGCCGCAGCCGTAATCGCGATAATTTCGGCATGAGCGGTCGGGTCCTGCAGCCTTTCGATCTGATTATGCCCGCGGCCGACGATCTGGTTTTTGTAAACCGCGACCGCACCGATCGGCACTTCATCCTCTTCAAAAGCCTGTTGTGCTTCCTTAAGGGCTTCGTTCATGAAATATTTTTCGTCCAAAAAAACTCCTTGAATTCTTTTTCTGTTTCCAATTACCGGCGATTTTGGTCTGTACCGTCCGCTATTTCCTGTATCCTGTTACCGGCGTCATCTCCGATGACGCACGCGCCCG
>MEUM01000009.1:0-1376 GCA_001771735.1 Caldifarciminota bacterium RBG_13_43_14
AATCCGAATAATGACCGCTATCCATCGGTATTCGGCGATCAATATGCGACCTATATTGCTTTCCAGGGAGATATCGGCGGCGGTAATAATGAAATATTATTCGACTGGTCCATTGACTGGGGCGCGACCTGGGACCCGACCCTGCAGAATATAAGCAATGATGGCGCTGATGAGCAATATCCCCGTCTGCATGGTTTTGGCGATATTATCGGGTGTGCATACAATCATGCGGTCATTGATGTTTTTTACAATTATTCGATCTATAACGGTCAGGCAGGGACCTGGTTGCCCACCGCTGAAATAGTTAACTCTACCGCAACGGCTGATACTGGTTATCATTGTGTTGGTCTGCTCTATACCTCTGCATATTATTATTGCGCATGGGAAGATACGCGCAATATGGCAACTGATAGTATTGATATATTCATCGGCCGCCGTGTTGCTCCGATCGGCATCGCTGAAAATGAGCAGAAGATCGTGAATGCCAATACCATGCTGTTGATCACCCCCAACCCATTTAATGATCATACTTATATCACTTGCGGCAGCACACGACCAATGCATCAAGCATCATTGAAAATTTATAATTCTGAAGGCCGCTTGGTGCGCGTGCTCGACATGCCCAAGAATCGCAGCGCCATGGTCATCAACTGGGATGGCTGCGATCAGAACGGGATAGTACTTGGTGCGGGTGTTTATTTCTGCGAGCTGCGCGTCAACAATTCATCCCGCACTGAAAAAATAATTAGAGTGCGATAATATTGACTCAATAAAAGAGCCGCCCTTGGGCGGCTCTTTTATTATTGACACTTCATCAAAAACCAATAATACAACAACTGATTGTTATTTATGTTGAAGTGTCTCTGACTCGATCTTATTCCAGATGCCTTTTCCCCGGCTGTCCGAGGGTGTATCGGTCTGATCGCTTGAATGTTTATCGTTTTTTAAATATAATGACAAGTGCTGAGATCCTATATCTCATATATATGGATCATGATTTTTGCCGGTATCGTTTCATGCCGGGGCAATCGTATAAATAACGATATCAATTCAAGACCAATTGTAATAACCGAATCATCACCCGGATCAGTAGAAGATACCGGACCGGTAATATCTGGAACGGATAAATATTCAGTAATCTTTGACAGTCTTACTGCTCACCTTCCTGGTTATTTTACAATTATTATTGAAAAACCTTTTATCGTGATCGGCGATGAAAACCGGACGAACGTTGCCAAGCGCGCTGAAAGTACGGTACGCTGGGCAGTCAGTAAACTCAAGCAGAGTTATTTCAAGACTGACCCAAAAACCACAATAAATATCTGGCTGTTCAAAGATGATTCAAGTTATTATTTCCATGCCAACAAGCTATTTAA
>MEUM01000009.1:1646-5232 GCA_001771735.1 Caldifarciminota bacterium RBG_13_43_14
TCACCATTCAAAGATCCGCCGATGACGCCGAGACCTCCGGTCTCATGATCAGCCAGAACAATAACCAGGGTATGACTGTCCTGCGCTGCAAAATCAAGCGCAACCTTAACTGCCTCGTCAAAAAGCAATGTCTGCCTTATCGTTTCATCGCTATTATTGCTATGGCATTCCCAATCAATCTGGCTGCCTTCAACCATGAGGAAAAAACCGTTCTGATCGATTAATAGTTCGATCGCTTTCTCGGTCATAAATGCCAGGCTTGGTTCCAGTGAATCGGTATTGAGCGCTCCCATCTCGAATAGACCAAGCAAGTATTTATTTTTGGCTTTGATCAACCCTGATTTGTTCTCGATCACCAAATAGCCTGCCTTTTTTGCTTCATCGATCAAATTGTGATCATCGCTGCGTTTGCTGCCTTTGATCGCTTGGGGTAAGAAAAATTCCCGACCGCCGCCCAGCAGTACATTCACCCGGTTTTCCAGCAGTTGTTCGGCAATTATTGCTTCGTCTTTCCGGTGCAATACATGGGCAGCAAAACTGGCCGGCGTTGCGTGGGTTATTGCCGAAGTGGCGATAAGACCGGTAGCCATACCGATCTCTTTGCATGCCTCCAGTATTGTTTTTCTTATCTTGCCATCCGGACCGACCCCGATCATATTATTATTGGTCTTATAACCGGTTGCTAACGCCGTACCGGCGGCGCCGGAATCAGTGATCAGATTATCGGACGAGCAAGTATTGGCGAGACCCGTCACCGGCATTTTTTCGAAATTTAAACGGCCGAATGCACCATAGATTCTTACCCGGGTTGCAACGATTTGACCAATGCCCATGCCGTCGCCAATGCACAAAATCACGTTTTTAACTTCGAGTGCTGAAGGTAGAAACGGATAAACAACACTCTGCTCATCAGCAAAGGTAAAATTCGTGAAAATCAATAATATTAACATCATTAGCTTTGTTTTCATTACATAACTCCTTTATGAACATCGATGATCATTGATTATGCACCAAAAAAAAGACTATTTCATATAACAATTGATTATCTCGCCAATATACATGCGATGATAATCATGTTTACGGTAAAGAGCCTTGATCGACCGATCAAGAAATTTTTTAGGATCAAGATCTTGATAATATATCTTTCGGCATTCAATCACCAGGCATGCTTCCTTAAAATACACATTGCCCAGTTTGGTCGGCACCGGTGTCAATCCGGTTTTTTTGGCTTTGTCATAATCCCGTCCCGAATGCTCACCGCAGAATAATAATGCCTTCTCGTATTTCTTTTCAAAAAAACAAAAAGTAAAATATTTGTTCTTTTCTATAAATCGATAAGTATAGCGCTGTGGTCTGACAAAGCCGGTCACAATGTATTTATTCCATAAATAACCGAATTCACCCCATCCCGCGGTCATTGTATTCCATTTTTTAAGATTGCCCGCGGTGAACAGAAAACAATCATTGCTTATCAAACGGAAAACATTATCGGTAATGCTTTTGCAGCCTATATCAACTTTACGTAAGCCTTTTTGCTGTGTTTTCACCTGATCTCCTTTCTTGTCCGATATTTTGTTTTTATTATACAAAAAAAACACCACAACGCAATAATTTAAATCCCCCATTTCCCCCTTTAAAAAAGGGGGATACAAGGGGGATTATAAAAAATGCCCTGCATATTTTATGCAGGGCACCCGTATTAATGCGATCTACATAAAGTGCATTTCCAGTTCCATATTGCCTTGTATTTCAATCGGCAGTTGAAGTTTTTTGAATATTTTTTCTAAAGCGGCCGCATCGCATTTTTTGCCGGTGTATTTTTTAACTTGCAGGGATAGAACTTTTCCTTTATCCACCTTCAGGTTCACGACCAAATAGGTCAATCCCCATTCCTTAAATTTCTTTTCCAGTTCCTCTTTGATCTGATTCATGACCGGAGATCCAACATCATCAAGCGCGACATTGGCCGGCATTACGCCGCTGGTAATAAAAAGATTCGGTTCACTGATATGAACAACACCATTTCTATCATCCACTGATAATTCGCAAGCACGCATCATTGGCGAGGAAGGACTGGCTTTGCCGCCGGTTGCTGTATAACCACCGCCAACCGCATAATCACTTACTCCCTGCGGAAGCGGCAGCGGTTGCTTGACAGTTACGACCTCACCGGTTTTTCTTATCACCCTATCGACCGCAACAAAAGATGTGAAATCGGTCATCAAATGATATTTCAATCCCAGTTCGGTTACTTCTTTCTTCACATCCACACCGACACGGCCATAGTCAGCCAAACGGGCTATTTTCTCTCGAGCCCAGATATAGGTTAACGCTGTATTTTGTTTATCCTCCTGCGATTTCATCACCGGAATATTTTTAACATATTTGCCCTTAACGGTTTTGCCAGTCACTTTAATATTGCCGCTCGCTTTCTTGTATTTACCATAAAGCATTAATGGCCGTCGAGCAAAAAGATCCGGCATTGATACCGGTTCAACTTCATAAACATCAAAACCCTCGAAGGACACTTTGATGTCGGTCAACAAAGGATGTTTTATATATTCAACAAACTTATCAGCTACATTGGACGCTTCCTTTTCATCGACCGCAATGAAAGGCTCACCCATGCCGACCCGGGCAATACCCTCGATCAAATATCGGTTAACACCAGAGCCAATACCAAAAGCAAAGAAATTCGCCTCATTGCTATTATTAACAATAAGATCAAAAACCTCTTTTTCAACTGAAACATAGCCGTCGGTTGCCGTGACGATGATGCGCGACAAACCTTCTTTTTTCTCAAGCGCCAGCGCTCTCTGAAAAGCATCAAGAATTTCCGTACCTCCGCCACCGCTCTGGGACATCATCATTTCAATAGCTTTTTTCTTATTGGCCTCGGTCGCCTGGAGCGGATACGCAGACAGAACTTCCGAACCGCCGGCAAAGAAAAGAATATTGAAATAATCCTTGCCTCTTAAACTATTCACGATCTTCTTGATCACGACTTTGGAAACATCCAGCGGAAAGCCATGCATTGAACCGGATACATCGACGATGAACACATACTCCCGCGGTGGGACCATGTCGATATTCACGTTTTCTGGAGGCTCCAGCATAAGCACGAAGAATTTCTCTTTATCACCCGGATACAATAATAAACCGGTATTGATTTTATTGCCGCTCAATTTATACCGCAGAATATAATCCCGATTTCCCCCGTTCTTTTCTTCGGGTTTTAGCGTAATAACCGCGCGATCACCGCCTTTTTTATCGATCTTCACTTTGTGGGACGGTACCCAGACTTCACCCAAAGACAGGCCGGCATTAAGATTTACGCTTATGCCAAATTCATAGGGAGCTTCCTCGCCCTGATGCAAGTAGGGATTGACCAGCCAATTATCCTTTCCTTTAATATCGCTCGGCTTCGATTCCCCGGTATATCTCGGTCCAACCACGGTCGGGAACACGTATTCATAGGTTCCATCTTCGGGCACAAGGATCTCGGTGTATTTAACCGTCACCTCGATCACATCACCCGGCATTATATTGGCGACCTTCATCTGGAAAACATTCGGTCTTTTCTGCT
>MEUM01000010.1 GCA_001771735.1 Caldifarciminota bacterium RBG_13_43_14
GGGGGTTTTTTTGGGGATCGCCTATCCAGGCATCAATTTATTATTATGCCGATATGCGCGTAAATTGGGTTGCCAAACCATTTTTTTCATGCCCCCTCAGATCTGGGCCTGGGGTGAATTCAGGAAATATTTCATACGTAAATGGGTTGATACTGCCATCACCGTATTTCCTTTTGAATACGAATATTATCAGCAGAGAAGATTGCCAGTCGAGTATATTGTCCATCCTTTACTGAAAAAGTTGAGGAAATTAAAAAGGTCCGATCATAAAAAACGAATTGGTTTTATGCCCGGCTCAAGGCAAAGCCAGCTGAGAAGACATATGCCAGTAATAGAAAGATTGATTTTCAACATACACGAGCGACATCATGGGCATAAATGTTGTATAATATTAAATCCTATGACGGTCTTAAATATTACAACGAGTGCGGATATGGTTATTGCCGAAGATCGTTATCAGGTAATGAAGGATTGTGATCTTATAATAACAACTTCGGGCACAGCTTCATTAGAGGCTGCATTTCTGAAAGTGCCCCAGGTTTTTTTTCATATTCCTTCTTTTATTGATATGCATCTGTTCCGGCATTTCATCACGATTAAAGAATATAATCTTGCCAATCTTTATTTTAATAAAAAAGCCGTACCAGCAATTATTAGCCGGGATCAGGATCGGATCTTAACCGATGTGCTGCGTCATATTGATGAGTTACTCACAACTATTTTATGAATATTCCAAGCAGAGCAAGCTCGGCCACTACGAATGTGATTGGTGATTAGTGCTGATGTAGCGGTCGAGTTTACTCGACTGGAATTATAATTGACGTCCCTTAATTTTTATAGTATAATCAACCATGGATAAAGTAATTCTTGTAACCAGTCCTTTCGGACTTGGCGAAAAAATTATATTGGAGTTGCTTAAAGCAGGTGAATCAGTATATACCATTTTTCCGTCTCCAAAAGAAGTGCCGATGTCATTCCTCGGCAAGATCAATTTGAAATATGGATTTGTAAGGTTTGATCTGGATTCCAGTTTTGAGAAAAATCTTCCGAAGCGGGTCAAATGTATTTATCATCTGTATGAGATGTATTACGGGCCTTTTACTGCCGTGTTTAAAGCAAATCCCTGCGCTACGTTGCAGCTGCTTGACTGGTCCAAAAAAGCTGGAGTTGAAAAATTCGTTTATATGTCAAGCGGCGAGGTTTATGGTGAGGGTTCGCATTTGAACGAAAAAAGTGGATATAACCCGAAGAGTTTTTATGCGACAACCAAGTTCGAGACCGAAATACTTTTCCGATACTATGCAAAGTTTTTTTCGATAGACACGCTCAGGGTATTTTTCCCTTTTGGCCGCGGTCACCGGCAGGCATATCTATGTAATCTTTATCAGGCGATCACGGCTGGTGATACGATCGACACGGAATTTGGAGTTATCAGTCCAACTTATGTCGATGATATGGTCGCCCCGCTTATCGCGCTGCGGGAAAAGAAAGAAAATCGGGTGATCAATTTTGCCGGTGATCCGGTCAAGGTTTCTGAGCTGGTTGAGAAAATGATTGCCGTATCCGGCAAGAACCCAAAAAAGATCAAAACCGGACACACTGAATTGACCGGCGATAGCACTAAAGCCAGTCAGATCGTCAATTACTCAGTTACCGCCTGGCAGAAAGCGATCGAAGATCTTTTCGCTTGAACCTTAATTTGACTTGTTTCTTTTCTGTTTGATTATGGTCGATATTTTGCTTGTTAATCCGGCCGAACCGGGACATTTTTTCGAGCGAATGCCGCCGCTGGGTCTTGCTTATATCGGTTCATCGCTTGAAAACAAAGGATTTTCAGTAAAAATCATCGATTTTGAAGTTTGTGATCAGAAATTGACCAATTTTTTACATGAATATCGACCAGTTGTTGTTGGTATATCAGGTACTACTCACACCCGTTTTGCATCATTCGAGTTAGCTCGCCAGGTCAAACAATATAATTCCGATATTATAACCGTTTATGGCGGTGTGCATGCTACATTTACCGCGGTCGAGACATTGAAAAATATTAAAGAGATCGACTACGTAATAACCGGTGAAGGCGAGATTGCGATGACCGAATTCTTTAAAAATTTGAACGATACGAGGGAATTGGACAACGTTGCTGGATTAGTATTCCGCTCAGGCGATAGAATCATCGCGAACCCTGCTCAAAGGATTGATGAACTCGATAGTTTGCCCATGCCGGCTTATCATCTTTTACCGATGGATAAATATGCAGTGGAACTTCCTTTTATTAATAAAAAAGCTATTTCTTTGCTTACCTCAAGGGGCTGCACGGCGCGTTGTGTTTTTTGTTCAGCCAGTCGAATGTTCGATCATCGGGTGACCCGCCATTCATCCAAACGAGTGATTGAAGAGGTTGAAATACTCCTAGGGCAATATGCCTTTGAAGGCATTAAGATCTTTGATAGTACGTTGACCATTGAGACCGATCACATTAATGGGATTTGCGATGAGATTTTTGAAAGAAAATTGAAATTCCCGTGGGAGTGCGAGATCCGGGTCGGCACCGTTGACCGGAATATACTGGCCAAAATGAAGGATGCGGGCTGCTACTATGTTAATTTCGGTATTGAATCAGCAAGTCAGAGGATTCTGAATAGAATGCGCAAGGGATTCAAAGTCGAACAGGCAGAGGAATTGCTTAGGACCTGCCGATCAGTCGGCCTGAAAACCAAAGTATTTTTTTCTTTCGGTCATATTGGCGAGACCATGGAAGAGGTTGATAGTACTTTCCGTTTCATTGATAGAAATCGTGAACTGATTAACATTGTTGCCAGTGGTGCGGGAGTGAGAATCTATCCGGGAACCGAGCTTGAAGGTATTGCCCGGAAAGAGGGATTTCTGCCAGCCGGTTTTGAATGGAGTAAGCCTTTCAATGAACCGCGTTATGAGAACATACTGCAGTCACCTAACAACCCGCTATTGATACAGCCCAACATGGGTTTGAATGAACTGGAGGATATAGCCCTGTCAATATATCAGCAGCGGTTCAGCGGGTTGAGCGGTTTAAAGCGGGGTCTCAAGAAGATCACCGATCCGGGTAAATGGCGCAAATTATTTAAACTGGCAAAGGTTAAATTGCGCAAGCGATTTTCAAATAAGGAAAATTGATGCGAATACTGCATGTGACCTTTGAGAATTTCCAGGATGTGCCGGGATTATTGAGCCGCAGCCATTCTTGGTATGGTGATCAGGGGACATTGGCAACAATGACCCGATCGCGCCTCGGATTTCCAAATGGTATCTTGCTAAACTACCCGTTGCTAAATTCATTTTCAATCAATGCAATCCGCAAATTCCTTGGAAGGCAGAATGTCAACGTTCCGGAAAAGGAATTGAAATTAAAGCTGAAATGGGAGAATGACTGGCAGGGTTCATTATTGAAGAGCCGCGATCTGCTCTGGCTTTATTCTCTTCAAAGATGCTGGCGCAAAAATGATCTTGATGGTTTCGATGTATACCACTTTGATGGTGATCTTCCATTCATAAACGGTGAACGCATATTGAAAAAAATAAATGATAAAAAGATAGTAACGCATTTCTTTGGCAGTGATTTGCGAAAATGGGGTATGAATCCATATTTGAAAGAATATGCCCGGCTCAGGATAACCTCAGAGCTCGACCATACGAAGATCGATCCTGAGCTTTTCTTTGTCCCGATCCCTTTTGAAGCCGATAATTACAATCCCAGGACAAGCGAGAACAGAGTTTTGCGGGTCGGGCATTCGCCAACCCGACGCACGGCTAAAGGTACGGCGGATATAATTAAAATTATTGAGCAGCTACAGAAAAAAATTAGATTCGAATGGGTATTAATCGAAGGCGTTCCTAATTGGAAATGCATTGAGATAAAAAAGAGCTGTGATATCGGCATTGATCAGATCGGTAATTATGCGGGCACTGGTTATGGACGCAGCGGTCTGGAATTTTTAGCGCTGGGAGTGCCGACTATAACCGAGACCCCGTCAGATTATGACCGGCTTTTGCCCGGATATCCTTTTGTCAATGCAAGCCGAGAAAATTTAGCTGATGTATTACATAAATTGTTGACTGATACCCAATGGCGGCAACAAATACGTGAACTGGGTTTGCGCTGGGTGAAAGAATTTCCGAATCCGCGCCGGATAATGGGGGAGATATACGGACAGTATCGGAAATTGGGATGGGTAAAGGACCGTAAACCGTAATCGCTTGTCCGCCTCAGGCGTGAGTAGTCTGTAGACCGAGAAAAAATTGAAGAGGAGAAAGGGTGAAAAGGAGTCGAGGAGCAAAAAAAAAGCTTTAGAGTAAGCACTAAGCAGTAAAAAACAAGATAAACCAGAAAGACAGAAAAACCCTGTTTCTCTATTGGCAAATAATAAATTACTAATATACCTAAGTATCAACGGAGAGGAGTTTGAAGTATTGGTTGATTGATCGGTACTGACATATCATACAGGAAGACAGCTGCACCCGGGAATTGAATATATTTTTGTTGCTGTCCGAGTTCGTCCAAATAAGCTAAAAACAATTTTTCTTCATCAACCCCAAATGTCCTGGCAATGTGGGACATGATCACCCACACTCTTTTTTTACCGCGCAATTTAGCTAAATCCTGATAATAAGCTGGCCAATAATTCCGCGATTCGATTCCGATAATATGCTCAGGTATTGATCTTAGTTGATATGTATAATATTTAAATGCGTTTTCGGACGCATAATACACATATATAATATCATCGGTTTGCTGATGTTCTAGAATATATAGAAGCCCGGGTCTCAGCTCTTCAGGCGCGCGTGGTTTTATGAGACGGTACGCGGCGCTGCCAACTGGATAGAGAAAGAAAATCATAAGCAGGGCATAAGCTGCGATCATTGATTTAGATCTCAGGGATTTATAAATATGTGATAATCCCTGGCTGATAATCATAAGCAAGGCCGGGGTCAAAAAGAGCAATAATCTTCCTTCAAAAGGGTATATTTTAAAACCGGACGCCAGCATGGTGATCAATATCGGCAATAGAAGTACAGCAAGAATACTCTTTTTCTCTTTTATATAGGCTATAAAACCGGTTAGGAAACACATTAATGCCAGCGTCAATTCATACACTGAAAAACCAGCTGGGAATTTGAACATTCTCAATGGCACAAATAGGAACCATTTAATATCAGCAAATGATCGAGGCGGTAAAGGCATAAAAGCTGATTGCCAGACATTGACCAAAGATCCCTGATTGGCAATAAAACGCAGACTTATCAAATAGTACAAGAAAATGCTCATTGCCGGTATAACCGCACTGATTATTAAGGTATACCAGGTAATTTGTTTTTTTATCAGCTGGTAAAAAATAATTGACATAATTCCCAACCATATGAATACCGCTGGAAAAGAAAACCAGAAACTAATCGCAGCTATGAATGAAAAAATTAATAAGTATTTTAGATTAACCGAGGATTTGGATTTTATTATTGAATATCCAAGCAGAGTAATGATCAGCGTCAATGCGACATCGGTTGAATATGGTTTTACTTCCGAAGTGAAATATATAATGTGATCGCAAACAGCAAATAATATCATAGCAAAGACCACGGCGGTATCGTCGGTTGTTTGTTTTACCAGACGGTAAAATAAATAAAGCGCTGCAATACCGGCGATTAGCGGGAAAAGTCGTAAAGCTATTTCGCCGGTTCCAAGCATTAGCGTAAAAAGCTTCTCGACCATTAAAAAGCCAATTGGCGCCGCCTGATTATAATCAAGGGTTTTGGTCAATCCGTTAAAAGAGCGTTCGATAATATTCATTGCCAGGGGCGCCTCACCTTCGGTAAGCGAGCGCCTGTATAGAAATTGCACAACGCGTAGAATGATACCGCCCAGGATCGCCAGTCGGCAAATCGTTTTATTGATTTTTTCGTTTAGCATATAAGTAGCTTTGTTAATATTATACAAAACCGTTGGTGGTCGTCAACCCGCAAACGAAAAAATCATCTAAATCGAGCCCGCCTCCATTGCCCGCCTCTCCTGTCCGCCTTCGGAGGAGGAGGAGGGGTATCTCACTGAAAGATTGACAATATTATAATTTGCATTAGAATTATTCAGATGTTTATGGATAACATAAAGCAGTATCTATCTAAGAAAAGACAATTGGTTGACCAGACCCTGGGCAGCTATTTTGTTGATAAAGGCAATACATTGTTCGATATCATGTATTACTCACTGGATCACGGCAAGAGAATACGACCGATACTGGCGATCGCCGGTTATGAGGCATGTGGCGGTAAGGATATCAATGAAATTATGCCAATCGCCTGTGGGCTTGAGCTCATTCATACCTATTCATTGATACACGATGACCTACCTTCCATGGACAATGATGATTTCCGCCGGGGCAGGGAATCAGCCCATAAGAAATTCGGCGAAGCAACCGCGATCCTTTCCGGTGACGGTTTATTTGCCTATGCCTATGAATTAATAAGCAATGGCAATGGCTTGGTCGCCGAGAAAAACAAAGTGATCAGCCGGGTAAGCGAAGCGGTTGGACCAAAAGGCATTGTATTCGGTCAAATGCTTGATATAGCCGCGGTAGACCCACTTACCCCTAAGAAGCTCCGAAATATACATTTAAACAAAACCGCAAAATTCATCGAGGTTTCAATTGAATGCGGCGCATTGATCGCAAAAGCCAGTGAAAAAACAATTGAAAAAATCAAAAAAGGCGGTATACTTCTTGGTATGTTGTTTCAATATACCGATGATATATTAGATGTCGTGGGTGAAAGATCTGCCCTGGGTAAAACACCGGGTAAAGACAAAACGGCTGGTAAAATAACCGCATCGGCAGTCTATGGTTTAGATGGAGCTCGGTTCAGGGCAAAGAGATATGCAGAGCGCGCTAAAGCTGTTTTTCATGCACTAGGATCAGAATTTATGTTCTTTGATCAAATTATCGAATATATACTTAATCGCACATTTTAATATGCCAGCAATAATGATACATCAAGGAGTTATTTTAACGGACTAATCATCAAACGTTTTAGATGTCAATACTAAATAGAATAAAGAAGCCCAATGATATAAAAGATCTTAGCATTGAGGAATTGCAGGTGCTTGCTCAGGAGATCCGGGAGCAGATCATCAATACCTGCGCTGATACCGGAGGTCATGTGGCACCATCGCTTGGGGTTGTGGAATTGACACTAGCGTTATATCGCGTATTTGACGCCGAGCGTGATAAGATAATCTGGGATGTTGGTCATCAAACTTATGCCCAGAAATTGATCACCGGTCGTTATGAACGATTCAAGACCTTGCGCACTTTTAAAGGTATCAGCGGTTTTCCAAAAAGAAAAGAATCCAAGTACGATGTGTTCAATACCGGACACTCGTCCACTTCCCTGTCGGCGGCGACTGGTTTTGCTATTGCCCGTGATTTTAACGGAGATGATTATCAGATCATCAGTGTAATCGGTGATGGATCATTAGGAGCCGGGATGGCGTTTGAAGCGCTTAATCATCTCGGACATTTGAAGAAGAATATGTTGGTCGTGCTCAATGACAATGAGCGCTCGATTGGTGAATCAGTTGGGGCATTATCCCAGTATTTGACCAGGATCATAACGACCCGTACCTATAATCGATTTCGTGATGATATCTGGAAATTTCTGGACCGTACCCATCCCTATTTCAGGGATCGAAGTCGGAATTTAGCAAAACGTGTTGAGGAGGGATTAAAAGGTCTGTATGCACCGGCTGTGATTTTTGAAGAACTGGGGTTTCGTTATATCGGACCATTGAATGGTCATAAATTGGGAGAATTGATCGATACTTTCAGCCGGGTTAAGGAGATGCACGGCCCAAAAATAGTGCATGTTGTTACTAAAAAGGGTAAGGGTTATGAGCTCGCCGAGAAAAACCCGGAAACGTTTCACGGTATTGGACCTTATTGTGTTGAAAGCGGTGAAACAAAAAGCGGGAGCAATTCGTATACATCGGTATTCGGCGATGCGTTGGTAAAACTGGCGCAGAAGAACGATCGGATTATTGCGATCACAGCGGGTATGTGCCTTGGCACCGGATTGGTACGTTTTAGAGAAGAAATCCCTTCGAGGTTTTTCGATGTCGGAATAACTGAACAGCATGCAGTGACCATGGCTGCAGCCCTGGCGCTGGAAAAATTTATTCCGGTTTGCGCGATCTATTCGACTTTTCTGCAGCGTGCCTATGATCAGATTATACATGATGTCAGTCTTCAAGATGCGCCGGTGATCTTTGCGGTTGACCGGGCCGGATTAGTCGGCGCCGATGGCCCGACTCATCACGGCCCTTTTGATTTATCATATTTTCGCTGTTTGCCTAATATGGTGATCAGTACGCCAAAAGACGGTAATGAGTTGATCGACCTGTTGTATACGGCGGTTAAATATCGTCAGGGTCCGTTTGTGATTCGTTATCCCCGTGGATCCTGTCAGGTTGATGAAACAAAACAGCCCATGCAGATTCAGGTTGGTTCCTGGGACATAGTTGTTAAAGGATCCAAGATCGCATTGCTTGCAGTCGGGTCAATGGTGGATGAATCCAATAAAGCCCTGAAATTATTAGGAAAACAGAAGGCCAAGCCAACATTGGTAAACGTCCGTTTTATTAAGCCGATGGACGTAAAACTTCTTGATAGTATTCTGGCGAGCCATAATTACATAATTACTGTAGAGGATAACTCGATCATTGGCGGTTTTGGTGATGCAATACTCGCCTATTGCGCGAAGAAAGAAAAAAAGATTAAAGTTGTATGTATTGGCTTACCCGATGAATACATTGAACATGGCTCACGGGAGGAGTTGTTCGAGGTCGCGGGCATCAGCGCTAAGCATATCAGTCAAGAAATAATTAAACTTTTATGATTTCAATAATCGGATTACTTATCATCGGTCAGCTTTCTAATCCTTATGAAAACAGGGTTTTTACTGACGATGAAGGAAGATATCTGGTCTATGCCCGCTATTATCAGGGTGAGCTGGTATGCATCGACAGCATAAAAACGATTGAGCAATATTTCGGCGAAGATCTATTGAGCCGCAACCGTTCTTTGTTGCTGCAGGAATTGAAACGCGAGCTTAAGCAGCAAAGCGGCTATGCAAGCCAGGGTATATTCGGAACGCTTGAGATCCCTTTGCCTAAAGGCGGGTTCAGCGAATTCATGGGCGAGACTGGAAAACTTGATGTCGGCGGGCATGTCAAGATCACGCTCGGCGGCAGTCAAACTTTTATCCCAACTGAAACCGATCAATCCTTTTTCCCTGAACTTGAGATGAAGCAGGAAGTAGCAGTCAAACTCGACGGACAGGTAGGCGATCGTATGCGTGTATATATTGATCATGACTCAGAACGGCTCAGTGAAACCCAGAATAAGATCACGGTAACATATAAAGGAAGGGAGGATGAGATAATTCAAGAGATCGAGGGCGGTGATACCCAGCTTTCCATACCAGCTACTAATTATACCGGTGATATACCTTCACACAGCGGACTTTTTGGAATTAAGTCGCAGGCGAAATTTGGTCCCCTCGATCTGGTGGCAATCGCATCCAAAGAACAAACCCAATCCCAGGAGATTGAGATTTTGGGTGGGATACAGGCCGATACCAATACAATCTGGGCAAAGTATTTTTTAAGACGCCGGTTTTTTTCTATTGGTTTGCAACCTGGTGATTCGCTGCTTGAACTGGAGGTTTTTATTGATGATCGTAATGCCCAGAACAATAAAACCAGCTATACCGGTATTACATTTTATGGTAATGCGTACCTGGATATAGAAGATGATAATATCCCCAATGATACATTAAACCCGACCAACCGGCATACTAACGGTTATTTCACTTTAATGAGAGAAGGATTTAGCGATGATTATGTTTATATACCCTATGGCGCTGGAACGCTTGAGTTGAACTCGGCCCTGTCAACCACTCCGGTTGGTCATGTTCTCGGTGTGTATTATATAAAAAGAAATAATGGTATCGTTGATACTGTAGGCCAAAAACCTACGGCCGGTGATACCACGATCACGCTTAAGCTGATCTGCCCGGAGCAGCTGGATACAAGTTCCTATACTTATTATTATGAGAAAAGGAATTATTATCAGATCGTAAGTCCGGGGTCAAAGCTTGATTCTTTGCGCATATATTATGAAAATCCCGGAGTTGAGTCGCAGGACCGTCAAAACGATACTGCTTATATTCAAATTCTGGGACTTGATGAGAATCGTGATGGCATGGTGGATGAAAATACCGTATTTTTATCCGGTCAGGGTATATTACGCTTTCCGGATCCTGAACCTTTTGCTGATTCTAATAAACTAAATGATCCTGATCCTGAAATATATACCAATCCATATATGATACAATCCGGCAAATATTTTCTTTTTGTTAAGACCATTGGCGCTAAGGCCAGATACGAATTACCACAAAATGCCGAGGGTGTTTGGGTATATCTCAATGACGAGTTGCAGGATTCTCTGGTTGATTATCACCTTGATCGAGTTGAAGGTTTCATTGAATTTCGAAAGCCAATTTTACCGTCTCAAAAAGTTAGGATAAAAGTTGAGTATGCCCCCTGGATTTCAATGGCACAAAAGTCCCTGGTTGGCCTACGCGGCAGTTTGAGGCCGTTCGGTGATGCGGTGCTTGGATCCTCGTTTTTATATCGTACTGAAAGTTATCCGGCTGAGCATATAAGATTGCGCGAGGAACCGTTCAATCGCTCAGTATGGGAAGTTGATTTTAATTACCCGCAGGATTTACCTTTTATAACCAAAGGGATTGACCGTTTACCTTTGATCC
>MEUM01000011.1:0-4084 GCA_001771735.1 Caldifarciminota bacterium RBG_13_43_14
CAAGGTCTCGCTCTGACTGAACAGATCTTGAACCGAAACCCAGCCATCACAATATGAAAAACAATACTCATCGCGGCTCAAATTTCCACTGCTCCTACGCACCTGAGTAACATCCTTGATCCAGCGATTATTTAAATAAAAAACTCGATTGTTAGGATCGACGATATGTACTTCGTCAGTAATTGCACTGGGAATTGTATTATCAACATCTCCGAAACAAATATTCTCACAAACAAGATGACTGCTTATCGGTGTGATCCATGACCACGATGGTGTTGTTGGGAAACTGCCGCCGCTGTTCTCAAAAACCTTAACCGATTCCCACCATCCGCCCGCCGCAAGATCAAGGTCGCCGTCACGGTCCACATCGCCCAGAGCAACGCAGGAATAATATTGAGTTGTTTGACTGGACCAGACCGGTACTGAATCAAGGGTTACACCGTTATTAAGAAATAATTGGCAATTGCTTGTACCGCCGGTTTGAGCATTGTTTGCGCAGACCATATCTTGATCACCATCATTATCAACATCACCAAAAGCGATCTTGATCGTGCCGAGACTGGGTACCGACTGCCAGTAAGGTGTACTGCCCAGCACACCGTTATTATTGAGGTAAATATAGTTTTTAACATGCATACCGGCTAAGGCCAGGTCTAAATCGCCATCCAGGTCAATATCAACCCAAGTAGCATCGTAAAAATATGATTGTATATTTGATTGCCACGCAGGCATTGTATCCAATACCCCCGCATTATTAATATACAATTTCGCTCGCTGTGGCTGGTTCGTATAATCCTCTCCACAGGCAACTGCCAGATCAAGATCACCGTCACCGTCGACATCACCAAAAGCACAGCCAAATGAATTATCAAGATCATGCGGCCGCCAACCTGATGTGCTCTGGAATTGTCCGCTTACATTTATATAAAGCTTGTCATATTGAGGTGTACCCGGATCTCCGTAATTGGCAACCGCGAGTTCCGGATACCCGTCATAATTTATGTCACCCAGGCTGATATGTGCGTTATAACCCAGATCTGACGAAACCCAGGACGCAACTGTTTCCAGGCTGCTGCCGGTATTATAGTATACCCGGTTCGGATCCATATCCATATCATTACCATTGCCGGTGACCAGATCAACATCACCATCCAGGTCAATATCGACCAGGGCACCGCCCGTGGAATAGTCATCATCGATCGATTCCCAATTGGGTTGACTGGAATAAGGAATGATCATCAATAAAGAACAGATAATAATAGACATATTAACTCCTTGCTGGTTAATTATTATCCGCACAAAGGCAGTATTGTCAAGACAATCTTATTGTTAGATAAATTCTAAATCCGAAGCACTAAATTCTAAACAACTTCTTCAGCCTTAGGCTGATCCGCCTCCGGCGGAAATAATCCAAACGCCATAAATTCGAAACGTTTGGAGTATTGGAATTTTGAATTTGGGATTTGTTTGGGATTTCGAATTTAGGGTTTCTTATTTCAATGCAAATATTGTTATATATTTAATTGGCCGGCGTTTAGTAGATTTACTTCCTATTTCCCACTTATTAAGCTATTAAGTTATAATCGACACAACCCGACGACCGCCCTGAGTGTATCCAAATTTTACTTTACCGGCGACCAGTGCATAGATCGTAAAATCACTGCCTATGCCGACATTTTGTCCGGGATGCACTGACGTCCCCCGCTGCCGGATAATTATTGTACCAGCATTTACGAACTGACCGCCAAAACGTTTTACACCAAGGCGTTTGCCCGCCGAATCACGTCCATTTCTTGAAGCACCAACACCTTTTTTATGAGCCATTATTTCTCCCTGATTATATTGGTAATTTCAATTTCACTGAAATCCTGTCGGTGTCCACGCTTTCTTCGGTAATTCTCGCGCCGGCGAAATTTAAAAACTATCACTTTATCACTTTTACCGTTCTTTTTAATTATCCCTTTTACCATTGCACCCTTAATATACGGCTTGCCGAAATATGTCTGGGTTTCATCTTTTATCATTAGAACCTGATCGAATTCAATTCGCTGACCAACATCACCGATCTTCGCTGGTATCGTGACAACTTCCCCTTCGCCAACAAGATATTGAAATCCCTTTGCTTTTATCACTGCGAACATTATGGACCTCCACCTTCTGAAGGTTCGATCGGAAGTGTTCCACCTGGTTCCTCTGGGATCATTGGCTGTCCCTCAGGGACCACTGGCGCAGGCGTTTCCTGAAATCCCTTATCAATAGCGCTTTTTGGTGCCGAACGCCTTGATAATAGAACCAATGAAAGGGATGTTACAAAAAACCCGATCGCCAGTCCCGTAGTCAATCTCACAAAAAAAGGAGTTGCACCTTTTCCACCGAACAAAGTATCAGTACCACCGCCGCCGCCAAAAACACTCGCAATCCCACCGCCGCGCGCCTGTTGCACCAGGACAACGATAATCAACAGTAGACAAACCACTATATGAACAAACAGAATAATACCGTACATTAATACTCCAATTCCTTTTTAATTATTATTAATGATTATTATAATTATTTTTCTCTTCGAGTCAAGGACTTGTATCGAGAGCGGAAAAAGTATTGCTTGCTCTTATCTATTAGTTCAATCACTGGAATCAGAAATTTTTGGCTTGTCCAGAAATTTCTGATATTGTATAATCCGGGCAAAACTCTCGGGATCAAGGCTGGCTCCGCCGACCAGTACGCCCTGTATCTCCTCATGAGCCATTAGCTGGTCAATATTATCGGACTTCACGCTGCCCCCATATATGATTGTTGATGGTTTTTTTAGCAGCCCGCGAATGAATTTATGTACTTCAACAGCTTGTTCAAGGGTTGCGGTCTTGCCCGTGCCGATAGCCCACACCGGTTCATAGGCAATGATCATTTTATGCGCTTCATTTTCAAAACCCTCTAAACCTTGAGTTAATTGTTTTTCGATCACTGATTCGGTCTGACCGGCATCACGTTCAGCGCCAGTTTCACCAACACATAGAATCGCGATCAATCCGATATCAAGCGCGGTCTTCAATTTTCTATTTATTTCTTTATTGGTTTCACCCATTAAATGCCGGCGTTCCGAATGTCCGATAATTACATATTCACAACCAAGCTGTTTGATAAACACACCTGACACCTCACCGGTAAAAGCACCACTCCGTTCCCAATGCATATTCTGCGCCCCCAGTTTAATGGGTGAATTCATAACCAGCTCAGCCAAGATTGATAATGACGTGAACGGCGGTATCAGTATGACCTGACGGTTCTTGAGCTCATCAATACCAACCAATGACATCAATTTGAGCACCAATTCGCGGGACTGTCCGTTATCCTTATTCATTTTCCAGTTGCCAGCAATTATCGCTTTCATGATTTTTCCTTTAATATTTTAATACCGGGCAGTTCAATGCCCTCGAGGAATTCGAGGGACGCACCGCCTCCGGTCGACACATGGCTTATCTTTTCACTCAGACCGTATTTCTCGATCGCGGCGACGGTATCACCACCACCCGCAATCGTGATCGTTCCGTTTGCGGTTGCACCGGCAAACGCCCGGGCGACAACTTCAGTACCACGTGCAAAATTAGCGATCTCAAAAATCCCCATTGGGCCGTTCCAGACGACCGTACCAGCACTTCCTATTATTTCAATGATCCTCGACCGTGATTTTTCGCCAATATCTACTCCCTGATGATCATCCGGAATCGATGAAGCGCTGACCATTCTCACTGGGCTACCTTGTTTAATGTCAGCACTAACGATAATATCTTCAGGCAAATAGAGTTTTTTATTGTCAACCAATTCTTTTACCTGATCGACAAAATCATTTTCGCATATCGACTTGCCAATATTATAACCTTTCGCTTTATAAAAGGTAAAACACATGCCGCCACCGACCACAAGTTGATCAACCGTGTTCAAGAGATTCTTGATAACCTTGATCTTGGTTGATACTTTCGCGCCGCCGATTATCGCAATTAATGGACGCTTCGGATCCTTTAATGCTCGCCTAAGATATGCAATCTCCTTCTCCATCAGAAAACCGCAGGCCGGATCGCTAAAATAA
>MEUM01000011.1:4197-5703 GCA_001771735.1 Caldifarciminota bacterium RBG_13_43_14
CTACCCAGATGACTGGCCAGTATCGGTTTCCCTTCATGTTCCAGTATATATTCTATTGTCGGTAAAGAGGCGCGAATTCTGGTATCATCAGTTATCTCGCCTCTATCATTCAGCGGTACATTAAAATCAACCCGGACAAAAACTTTTTTATCCTTCAGATCAAGATCTTTTACTGACAACTTTGCCATTATTCTCTCCCGATAATATATTCGAGAAGATCGATGATCCTTACTGAATATCCCCATTCATTATCATACCAGGCAAAAACCTTGGCAATATTACCCTGGGCCATGGTCAAGGCCGGATCAAATATCGACGAGTAATTGTTGCCGATAAAATCGATCGAGACCAAAGGTTCTTCGCAGTATTCAAGTATATTCTTCAGATCACCCATTGCCGCTTTTTTATAGGCGGCGTTGATTTCATCTCGGGTTGTTTCTTTGCCTAACTCAACGACAAAATCAATCAGCGAAACATCAGCGGTCGGGACTCGTATCGCGACTCCGTCCAGCCTGCCCTTTAATTCCGGGAAAATCTCACCGATCACCTTGGCCGCACCGGTTGATGTCGGTATCATCGAAACAGCCGCCGCCCTTGCCCGGCGCAGATCCTTATGAGGTTGATCCAGGATGCGCTGATCATTGGTATAAGCATGTATCGTAGTCATATAACCTTTCTTGATCGTAAAATTCTCGTGCAGAACTTTAACCATCGGTGCAAAACAATTGGTCGTGCAAGAAGCATTGGAAATGATCTGATCTTTCTTCGGATCATAATTCTTTTCATTTATCCCATAAACAAAAGTCGGCACTTTGGGTTCGCCCTTGGCCGGAGCCGAAATAATTACTCTTTTAGCGCCGTTGTTCAAATGCACTTCGGCCTTGCTTCGCTCGGTGAACTTTCCCGAAGATTCAATTATATAATCGATACCAAGATCCTTCCAGGGTAATTTAGTGGGTTCTTTCTCGGACAAGATCTTGTATTCTTTACCATCCACAATGATCGCATCAGATTTAGCTTCGACCTTTGCAGCGAATTTTCGATGTACTGAATCATATTTCAATAAATGCGCAAGGGTTTTTGCATCGGTAATATCATTGATCGCCGTGATCTCAAATTTTGTGCTCTTGTAGCCGGCGCGGAAAACCAGCCGGCCGATGCGTCCAAATCCATTAATAGCAATTTTTGGTATCATAAAGACCTCCTCTTGTGCAATTATATCCAGATAACATTAACCGTCAACCGGCTTATTTGGGAACAGGTGTTCATTTTTTCCCCGACACCGGATTGACTTTGGTTTTAATTTCACTAAAATCTTTCATGCGCGATATAACCCGCGGCGTACGCGCTTTTACGATCGGAACCGGAATTAGCCGTGTTTTCGGTTTGCTCCGGGAATCAGTATTTGCTTATCTCTTTGGCGCCGGCATGGCGACCGATGCTTTCAATGCGGCATTTCGCATTCCCAATCTCTTTCGCGATCTTTTTGCTGAAACTGCTCTATCC
>MEUM01000012.1:0-4444 GCA_001771735.1 Caldifarciminota bacterium RBG_13_43_14
CCGATAAAATAATGTTTTCATGCAGATTATATGTGACGGTTACTTCGATAATCGATATTGAAGTGGATTATGTATTAGAACAGGAAAGCATTTATTCCAATGAAGTAGTCTTGAATCAGATACTTAATATTAGTAGTTCCTGTTTAACGAAGGCAGGAACAATCTCGCAGGATGAACAATGGGGGCCACAGGCATGCTATTATATTGCAGATAACTTGTCTATAGTAAGCGTCATAGGTCATGATACTACACTCACAATTAGCGAAGGAACCTGTATTTTTATAGATACAGATAAATATATCGAGGTAAAACCAGGCTTA
Source organism: Caldifarciminota bacterium RBG_13_43_14 (assembly GCA_001771735.1). Taxonomy (GTDB): domain Bacteria; phylum Hydrothermota; class Tepidihabitantia; order SM23-42; family SM23-42; genus RBG-13-43-14. The sequence continues at coordinate 321 of MEUM01000012.1, forward strand.
GGAGCTACTAATCAAGCTCATTTTAATATTTTAGGCGACGCAACTAATCCGGTGGTAATTCGTTCATACAATCCTGCACAACCATGGCGAAATCTGAAATATTCACTTTCAGATTCCATCATTATCAATACAGAAATTGAAAATTTCAAACAGATAATTTCAGACCGATCGCACCTTATTATTTCTAATAGCGCTATAAAAACCAATTATTCAGACTATGGCTCCATAACAGATAATTCAGGAAGCGCCATTGCAAAATCAGATTTGCAAATGCTGAATACTTCAGTTTTAGTAAGCGGATGTCCAAGCGGAGCTAAATATATCATCAATAATCGAAATGCCGACTTGTATCTTTCCGGGAATCATATCATAAATAATATCGGTGCAGATTGTAGCAATGATTCATTGAGAGCCGTATCATATTCTAATGATAATACCGTTGTTGATGTTCAGGAATATTCAAACCGGATTTACAAATTGAAAGGCGCTGTACGTAGCGATGATGGAATTTCTTTTACCGGGCAACCTCCGCTCATCTTTCCTTCAGGAGTGAATCTCAAGCATCCGGGCTGGACGTGCGAAAATCCCGGCTCCGACCCGGACTGTAATATTATTCCCTACTACACAGCCGATACATTGCGGATTTACGCAACCGCTGAACCATATCCATTCATCAGCATGGATAATGCGAGGCTTATATTTTTACAGAACGGTTCCCTCGTAATAGGCAGCAGTACATCTGAAACAACAAAAGGCGGCATCATTGCTAAAAATAGCATTATGTCCGGCATGGTATATATTGATTTTTTTAAATCGGGTATCGCATATGATCCGGAAACGGATTCAGGCTCGATGATTGTTAATACAGAGATCAACAAAGACTCTTCCAGCACCGGCAGCACTATTAAAATAATGAATGATTTGCTAATAAAGAATAGCAGCATCTCTTCAGCAATCAGTTCATATCCTATTATCGAAATCGGTTCTACTGAAAGTTCACCAGTTGTGTCTATGCAAAATTCTACTATAGCTGATATTTCCTTCCAGGCTATCTCCTCTGCTTATATCATTTACCTGAAAAATGGCTTACTTAACATGGATAATTGTTCTATTTATCACGATTTGACTGCTGATAATCCAAAAGCACGCGGCATCAACTGGGAGCAAGGAGATATCCTCTCCAGCACTAAAGACAATACTATATATAAGAAAATCTGCACAGAAACGGGATGCACTTATGCAAAGGATGGCATTTATTTCACTAACACGATTCGAAATGAAGACCTGAATCTTAAAGTGCTCGGCTTTAGTTGTGAAAATGATAATGATTGTACTGATTACATTCCCTATCATATTGAAAATGTTTCAAAAATTCTTAAAATTGGACAAGTCAGCAGTCCTGCATACCTAAAAATTGATGCAGGTCTCGAAGTCTACATTGATTCTACCAATTTGCAAATTGGCTATTTTCCATCACCGCACTATGGCGAAAGTTATTACGGCGCCTTTCAGGCTCTCGGCACTGCCCAACTTCCAATTACATTGTTCATTAATAATTATGCCTCGCTGGATTTCCACTGGAAAATGATCGGATATTATGAAACTGATGACTCTGGATCGGTTCTGCGCTATGTCAATGTTATGACAACAACGCCAACCGGCGCTATTACGCATAAGGGCAAATACACTGTTCTATTTGACCATTGTTCATTTGCTGGGCTTGATAAAATTGAATTCGATTATGCAGCGGATACCGATCCCATTAATCCTAAATATTTTCTTCCGCAAGCAGTCTTCAGGAATTGCACATTCAGTGATTTCAGAAAAGCAGCTTATGGCGCTATTATCGCTTTGCACAATGTCCGCATAGACATCGATTATTCTGATTTTACAAGCAACATCAATAATGCACGACTTCTTTATGCGACTTATAACGGAAAAATTCGTATTCATCATAGCAACCTGCCTGCTATTAATACTGATAAAATATACATTACCAGCACTGATGCTTTGATCGATGCACGCTGGAATTATTTCGGCGCCACACTGCCAAATTACAGCGTAACACAGGATAACGATAATCTGAAAATAAGCCCATATTACACAGAGCCGGTTCCGCCGCAAGATTCGTTTCATATTACTGAATCGCATCTCGATGTGCTTACGTACGATCCGGATTACCAGGATGCCAATAATTTCATTAATATCTCTCTTAGACCGAGCGCTTACAATGCTGACTGGGATGTCAAAACCGTCTGCAATAGCCAGACGAAAGATGCCGGTAGTGGAACGCTAGACAGCGGTTTCAAAGTCATTGCGCTCAACGGTAATGATTTTATCTGCTCCGGACAGAGCTGCGATTGTTTTATCGAACTTGAAATGAGTCCGGAAAATCAACCTTCGCAAGTCTCTCATATGCGAGCGCAGTTACACCTATCACGTTCACTCAATATCGAAAATCAAACAGCCAATCCCGCACAAAGCATCAAAGTAGCTGATATACTCACAATCAACGGTTATACTTCTTATCCTTACACGCTTGCATATGCAGAGCTTCCTTTTGAAAAGGATGCCATTGAGATTGCTTCCGGAAGCAGTGGTGTGTTCAACTTGTTCGATCAAAATATCTCAGCATTTCCGAAAGGCTCCGGTTATCTTATTCTGAAATCTACTTACTCAACTACTTATTTAAAACGATTCCGGCATATTATTATTGGCGAAGGCAGACCGAGCGTTACGCTAAGCAAGCAAATAATTTCACCGGTGTCGAATAGTGATTCAATCACCGTGACTGTATCCTCCGCCGAAGCCGGTCATATTTTCCTCAACATCTGCAATATGAATCCGGATATTAATATTTGCTACAACGCAGAATCGGAAATCGGCGCTGGGCAGTCGCTCGATATGCTGTGGAACGGTAAAAGTGGAACGAATGGCGCCGGTCCGTATGTTGCAGACGGTATTTATCGTGTGACAGTAGAATTGGCAACCGCCGATGGTACCTATATTTATAATCCGGTCTACTCCGATCTTATGAAATATGATTACATCGATAGATATTACAGTGATCTTAAATGCCTGCCGGTTAATAATATGGTCATTGCCAAATTATATTACTATGTAACCGAGCCGCTTATCGTAAATATCGGGCTCTGGACGGCGCCCGGCAAACCGGCTTTTCTTCAGAATATTCCCTTTATTCCGAATCAAACATCCGCTTATATTATTCCACATACCAACCGGTATATCGATACAACGCTTTTAGCTTCATGCACCGGGCAATATCTTGATAATCTCTATGCTGAGAGCGGAATGTATGAAAATGCTGTTATTGCCTACGGCGCTGCTGCAAAAATACAAAGCGCTTCCATTCCTTATTTTTATTACAAACCGGTGTTACGAAGACCATGGAGCTCCGGAATGCATTTCAATATTCAGCTTATCTCCGATAATGCCGAAAAAGGAGTGAAAATATTTATTCGCAAATGCGGTCTCAATATGCCGGCAATTAAAACGATACCACAGAGTTGCGACACACTCACCTGCGATGTGTATTGGGACGGCAGGACTGACAGCGGAGCATTAGTAGAAGAAGGCTGCTATAAAGCAGAAATATACGGCAGTGATAATCGGAGCGGTGTCCTCGAAAGTCTGTCACCGTATCCATTCCCGCTGCAATTTTATATATTTTATTAGTTTTAAACCACAGAGGACACAGAGAATGATTGAAAAAAGATATTCTTTGCGAGCTTTACGATGTAGGGGCAGACCTGCGTGTCTGCCCCTAAGCAATTCCGAACGGATCAGAAGAAGCATAGTCCGTCAGGGATTGCTTCTTTGCTCAGCAAAGCTCATAATGACAAAGCGTCAGGAAACGCCACACTATGGCGAACATAAGGTTTGCCCTTACAGCATATTTCAAGGAAACTTTGAACCTTGAATTTTGAACCTTGAAATTATTATCATAGGAGGCAATGAACATGCCGTACTACAAAAATGTATTGACTATATTTATCCTTTGCGCTATCTTCATACTGACAGCAGGAATTATGACATATTCAGCGAACAAATCTTCCCCCACTTCATATTCGCTCAACAATGCGGTCATTCCATTATCCAATATG
>MEUM01000012.1:4457-4606 GCA_001771735.1 Caldifarciminota bacterium RBG_13_43_14
TTCCTTACAGGGGCTCGAATTTCCATTCGATTTTACACGCTACTATTATTCCTCCAACCGTTCCGTCGGTTCTCTCGGATTAGCCTGGACATCGAGATTGGATGTCTCTCTTGTCATCGTCGGCAATAATAAAGCTTATCTGCAGACCG
>MEUM01000012.1:4702-8990 GCA_001771735.1 Caldifarciminota bacterium RBG_13_43_14
AGACTATAAATAATAATTGTTACTACGTGCTGTACAATTATGATACTGAACAAAAATTCATATTCTATAAGAGCGTTATTCCGGATGAAGTCAGTGCACAGGGTTTACTGAAAGCTGAATGTGATTTCTATGATAATTGCTGGATATATAATTACGCTGATATAAAGGAGGGTATGCTGGCGCCTGATTGCATTTATAATACTGCTGGTGGCATTAGCGTTGAACTCGCGTGTGATACAAGCAATCCGCATCCGTATATCGAGCTATCATACCTTCCGGAGACGGCAGGAAGTTCCTTCGGTTTGCTTTTCGAGGTAAGTGATAACCACGGAAGATCATGGTACTATAGTTACAATATCGAAGAAGTGGAATATGCGGAGGAGCCGGAAGCATTTCTCGGTATTCAGGGAAGTTATCCACGCCTGGAGACAGTCACCGATGGCGCCTCTCAACAAACAATTTGGCAATACGATTATTATTCACCACCTTTGCCATATACTATATACAATACGGCAATGCCGTATGCATTAGTTTCGGTCACGGATAGAACCGGGCGCGAAGTGGCGTCGATTGAATATTACGGCGGCGGTTCATCGGCAGGTTATCCTTTCGCTACTATGCATACTTTCAGTCGCGTTAGATACATCACCGGCGAGGAAGGATTGCTGGAATATTCGTATTTAGTGCCCGGAGCAACCATTACAGACGGCTATTGCCAGCAAATAACCAAGAAGGTGAACGGTGATCAATCGACCATATACGTTGATCAAAACACCGGACATATCACTCGTATCATTAATCCTGACCTCAAAGAACAAAAATACTGCTACCATCCTTCTTATAATAAGATCATGTATCACAAGGACGAAAGTGATAATTACACACGCTACGAATATGATTTCAGCCGTGCTGGTTATCCGCTGAAAGCTGTGGTGCGAAATGCTTGTCCATTTACCGAGGGGAGTTGTGCGAAGAAAACATGCACCAACACGGAGCTGGTCTGGCAGTATGATTACTACAACGACAGTTACGGCATGCCGGTGAAACTGAAGAAAATACTTGGCCCAGCAGGTTTCCAGAGCTGGCAGTACGTGTATTACGATAACAACGAACCGCCGAATCCTAAATGGTCACTGAAAGCAATCTATCGTTTCGAAGCTGATCCGGAAAATGGTTATATCAGAAAAGGCGGGATAAACGATTGTGCTGACAATAATTGGGCAACCTGCAAGCTGGTCGCATTGTATACCTATTACGAAAATGGTTTGCTCAGCGAAAGCACTGATGCCAATAATAATGTTACAACCTATACTTATCATCTCGATGGTGAGATTCAATCAATTACGTACCCGCCTAATAATAATACTGATATAATATATACCTATTCTTATCTTTACGATGCAGGTGATTATTTCAAGAAAGAGACCCTCACCGATCCACTTGGCAATGCTACGGATTATTACTATGATAAATACGAAAGAATCGCTAAGATTCATTTGCCGGACCCAGGGAATGACGCTGAAGACTTCGATACCTATTTTGAATATGAACAACCACATACTAATCCATTACTTCGCTGTACTATTCAAACAGATGCCAACGACAAAAAAACTAATCTCTGCTATGACGCATACAATAACCTCGCTGAAGTAATCCAAGACTCAGAACGCAAAAAAATCCTCACTCAGTACTCCTACACAGACTACAATAATAAATATACCGGTCTACTTCAAGAAATCACCGATGCGAATGAATACAAAACACGCTATTACTATGATCGCCAGCGAAGATTAATCGGCATAGATTATCCGGATATCGATGCCGGGATGTATTGTGCTGCTCCTCACACGGGCAAAAAATGCGACGTGCGGTACGCCTATTACAATAATGGTCTGCTCCATACAAAAACCGATGCAAAAGAACAGGTGATTACATACTCCTATGATCCATTAAGCCGTCTCATAAATAAGGGATATTCAACCGGCGGCGGAGTTATCTATACTTATTACGGACAAATGCTTCAAAATGTGCAGATTAAAGATAGTTCCGATACAGTGATCAGAACGACTAATTATGATTATGACGAATTCTTCCGGCTAAAAGATATTGGTACACCTGAAGGTGATTTGCAGTACAGTTATTTTGACAATGATTTACTGGCGAATTATAATTTAGATGGAACGATGACGGTCAATTATCAATATTATGGTGATGGCTCGATAAAACAAATCAGCAACGGCACACAAACCATCAGCTATGATTATTACAAAACCGGACAGAAAGAAAACATTCATTACATGCCCGATTCCCCACCGGCAATTCATTATGAATATGACGCACAGGGCCGCCTTGAGGAAATAATCAATTACAAACCGAATGGCTCAGCCTTATTGTCGAAATATACCTACACGAATGATTTTCATCCCGACACCGCACAACAGGTTTATAAAGGATACCGCACGAAAATGGTAGAGAATATCTACGGAGATGAACCGGTTGAGCGAACCGAGAAATATTACTACGACTCACTCTATCAGCTCACCAAAACAAATTATATGGACCTTGGCAAAATATAGGAATGGAGCTATGACGACATCGGCAACCGGCTCACGCAGACAATTGATAGTCCACCACCTGCTTCAAGCTCATACACGTATTACATTATTCCGCCTTATACAAACAATTCGCAATTATTACGACATGATGGCAACTTATGTTATGTCTGGGACAACAACGGCAATCTTGCGTGCACCTTCCCGCAAGCAGATGCAGCTTCATGCCCAACGACCCCGCACAACCTCTTAGCATGCCCTACCGGTAATCCTGATGTAGAAGGAGAGGCGTTCTATCTATGGGACATCGAAGATCGCATGACTGGTATGAAATGGCATGACGAAAATGGCTCGCATGAATCCTCCTACCTCTATGACTACAACGGCAACCGGTACCAAAAAATCGTCGATAGCATCACAACAGCTTACCTGTACCATAATGAAGATATAATCAGGGAAAATGTTAATGACACAATCTATGAATATATTCATGGGCCAGGGATAGATGAACCGGCAGTACAAATGGAGAGTAGCTTAAATGCAGATTATTACTATGCTGATGGTTTGGGCTCTATTCGTCAATTAGTAAGTTACACTGGTTTTTTTGAAAATAAATATCGTTATAGCGTTTGGGGAGAATTAGATTACCCCTTTATGAAGACTATTGCAAATTACAACAATTATTCTTACACATCACGAGAAACTAGCGAAAATAATGTAAATTATTATCGATCTAGATTTTATAATCCTAATATAGCCATTTTCAATAATAAAGACAGGTTGTCAAAAGATATAATTTATATATTAATGATTTTAAACCGTAATAACTACTTAGATTATTATATTCTAAATGCTTATAAATATGTTTTAAATAATCCGATAAATAATGTTGATCCTTTTGGATTTCATTATTCTCCTTCTTCAAGCGGGGGATGTTGGAATCATAGAGATTTTCCTGATGGGACCAGCGAGGTGGATATTAGGTGCGATTGCTATGGCAATTGTCCACCTTCTTGGATTGAAACAATAGAATGTCACATAGCATGTGAACTAATGTGCGATATTGGACTTCATATCTTTAAATGTCCATTCCCATATTCAATTATAGTATGTATTCCTGTTTGCATAATTGAGTGCCATAAAGAAAAGAAATGAATATGATAATTAGGCAAATAATATCCAATATATCCTTAAAAGAATCTATAGTAATAGTTTTTGTAATTATTTTATTAATTATTAATAATAAATTTGGTAATTTGCATATCAAATCTTATAGCATTGCGATCTTCTTTTTGATTACTCTTCCACCTTTTTTTGGATTCATGCGCTATTACAACCTTTCAAGAATATTGAAAAATATTATTGGATTTATTTATTCTATCCCATTCATATATTATTTATTAGAAAAAAATTTTTTTTTTGTAGCAATTATTGGATCAATCGGAGGATGGATAGTTGAAATTCTACTGATTTTGTTCAGTGATTCAATAGAAGCAAAAAAGAATAATTAACTCATTTTGCTAAGAGATTATGTCATGCATCGAATTTTAAGAGAGGAGTTACTGTTTCAAAGAAGATAACATTAACAACTGTGAAGGAGGCAAAAATTATGCGTGTAAATTTAATGAATAAAGTAAACAAAAATCTGCTGCATTCATTTTTCAACATGATAATAATATTTTCAATCTTGCTACTAATTCTAAACACAAATACATGCAAGTTCAGATCAAGCTATA
>MEUM01000012.1:9010-10671 GCA_001771735.1 Caldifarciminota bacterium RBG_13_43_14
ATAGAACATGGATTTTCTATTACCTTTCCTAATAAATGGGAAATAGTTCAGGGTGACGGAAGATCATTTATTTCAGCTAATAGTCCATCCGAAGGAACCAATGACAGATTCATTGAGGGAGTGATTGTAAAAATAGAAATATTATCAAATGAAATTATATTGGGAAAATATTATGATGAAATAATAAGAAACTTAAAAAAAAATTATCCTGATTTTAGAATTGAAACCAGTGGTGAAGATGTTATCTCTGGCACAAGTTCAAAATGGATTATTTTTACTTATTCTGAGCCTTATGGAAAGTTAAAAGCTATACAATATTATCTTATACAAGGAAAAAAAGCTTATATTATAAGTGGAGCTTCCGAATTAAATAAATTCTTGCAATATAAAAATTACTTTGAATCTTTTGCTAAAAGCTTTCAGTTTGAAATAATTTAATTGGCAATAGGTCCATAGAAGATTGTATTGGTTCAATGGAAATCGGACAAAATAGATTAATTGTTGTGTCAGAGGCGCATAGTTTTAGTGCGCCACGTGGCGCATGATTATCAGAAGTGAAAGTCTCCAAAAGTTAAGGGAGAGGGTCAGATCTTGGATTTTTAATTTACATTATGTCAACTAAATGTGCTTTTCAAAAGCAGGGCTGTGAGGGCATTGCGCCAATTCAAATAGTTGAAGATTCAAGACCTGGTACTTTGTTTTCATGGCAGATGTAAAATCATTTAAGTAGAAAAGATTGATTTTTTCATTTCGAAGATATATACTTATTAAGAGATGAGAGAATGATTTTCGCATATTTTTATTCTTGCATTTTTATTTCCCGATCTGGAGTTTAATAAGAGGAGATTGCTATATGAGACAAAATTTACAAATTTGTTTTATTATTCTGACATATGTTTTTGTCACATTATCGGTAAGTGCAGGAGAAACAGGCAATTTATTTCACTCGGCAAAGTATGTTAACAATACGCGTTCTGATTCGATGTATTATTTCAACAGTAATTTAGATAATGATAAAGCTCCGGAACTTTACACAGCCGCCATCGGGCGCAAGCTTTCAGATGGCATTGAGGTAACGGCTTCGGGCAGTCAATACAGTGTAAAATTAATTCCTTTAACGCCATTGAAGGGAGCAGGCAAGCGGGAGGGTGATAATATTACCTATGATATAAGCGAGGATATTCGGATCATTTATGCATTCAAAAGAAATGGAGTAAAGGAGGATATAATTTTCAAGGAAGCAGTAACTTCGCCCGTGGAAATAGCATTTCGTCTCGAAGTAGATGAGATGCTGGAAGCACGTCTTGACAAAAGAGGCAATGTATTAATATATGGGCCGAATCAGGTTTTATCGGGATTCATCCAAACGGGGGATGAGAAGTCAGCGGAGCTGGTTTTGAAGGCACGCCGGCGGGCGCCGAAGGACAATTTGCTGTATATAGTACCGGCGCCAGTGGTGATTGATGGTGCAGGCAAAAGATATAAGAACATCGCGTATTTTAAGTTGGAGAAAAGAGTTCTTACGATGCATGCTGACAACATGACGAAACTGCCTGCGCCGGTGACAATCGATCCCAGTATCGTAGTAACCACGACCTCGGATTTTCTCCAGGGCAATAATGAAGGAATGATATCATATGATGTTGATGCGATCAGCCGGG
>MEUM01000012.1:10784-12400 GCA_001771735.1 Caldifarciminota bacterium RBG_13_43_14
ATAGGCACCTGGTCAGCAACTACATCATTTCCTACCGCCCGCAATAGTCATACTTCAGTAGTATATAATGGCTATCTTTATATGATTGGAGGATATGACGGTGGTTCTTCTCTCAACGATGTGCAATATGCGCCGATAAATGCCAATGGCACCATAGGCGCCTGGTCAGCTACGACGTCATTACCTTCAGCACGAGCGTATCATGCTTCAGTAGCTTATAATGGCTATCTTTATGTTATCGGCGGATATTACTTCGGATTTCTTAGCGATGTGCAATATGCGCCAATAAATGCCAATGGCAGCGTAGGTGCCTGGTCAGCTACGACATCATTGCCTACTGGACGCTATGCTCATGCTTCAGTAGCTTATAATGGCTATCTTTATATTATCGGCGGAATATACAGCGGATTTCTCGGCGATGTAGTATATGCGCTGATAAATGCCAATGGCACCGTAGGAGCCTGGTCACCTCCGAAATTACTTCCTACAGCCCGCACAGATCATACATCGGTAGCTTATAATGGCTATCTTTATGTTATCGGCGGAAATAATAATAATAATCCCCTTAGCGATGTACAATATGCGCCGATATATGCCGATGGCCCGGTAGGTCCCTGGTTAGCTGCTCAATCACTTCCTACAGCCCGCACAGAGCATACATCGGTAGCCTATAATGGCTATCTTTATGTTATCGGCGGATATTACTTCGGATTTCTTAGCGATGTACGATATGCGCCAATAAATGCCAATGGCTATGTAGGTCCCTGGTTAGCTACGACATCATTTCCTACCGCACGCGCTATGCATGCATCGGTAGCTTACAATGGTTATCTTTATGTTATCGGAGGATATAATAATACTATTCCCCTCAGCGATGTACAATATGCGCCGATAAATTCCAATGGCACCCTAGGAGCCTGGTCAGCTACGACATCATTTCCTAACGGATGCTGGGATCATACTTCATTAGCTTATAATGGCTATCTTTATGTTATTGGCGGATATTACTTCTATTATCTCAGCGATGTACGATATGCGCAGATAAATGCCGATGGCAGCGTAGGTGGCTGGTCATTTACGACATCATTACCTTGGGGCCGGGCTTATCATACATCGGTAGCTTATAATAGTTATCTTTATGTTATCGGAGGGAGTGGTTCCAGCAGTTATCTTAGCGAAGTACAATATGCGCTAATAAATGCCAATGGCAGCGTAGGTTCCTGGTCCGCTACTACATCATTGATTAAAGGACTCCGAAGTCATACCTCAGTAGTTTATAAGGGCTATCTTTATGTTATAGGCGGAGAGAGCTGGGGCGGTTGTCTCAGCGATGTAGAATATGCGTCGATAAATGCTGATGGCAGCGTAGGTGGCTGGTCATTTACGACAACATTTCCTACCGCCCGCTCTCTTCATGCATCAGTAGTTTATAATGGCTATCTTTATGTTATCGGCGGATATAATGGCGGCAGCCTTTTCAGCGATGTGCAATATGCGCCGATAAATGCCGATGGCACCGTAGGAGCCTGGTCAGCTACGACATCATTTCCTTCCGCCCGCGATAATCATACATCGGTAGCTTATAATGGTTATCTTTATGTTATCGGCGGTTGGAA
>MEUM01000012.1:12412-14257 GCA_001771735.1 Caldifarciminota bacterium RBG_13_43_14
GACATCATTTGCTACCGCACGCTCTCATCATACATCGGTTGCTTATAATGGCTATCTTTATGTTATCGGCGGAAATAATGGTAGTAGCCTTAGTAATGTAGAGTATACGCCGATAAATGCCGATGGCACCGTAGGAGCCTGGTCAACTACGACATCATTTGCTACCGCACGCTCTCATCATACATCGGTTGCTTATAATGGCAATCTTTATGTTATCGGCGGATATAATCACTTCAGTTATATCAACGATGTACATTATGCCACAATTCTTGGTCCTGCGTGCAGGGCTGCATATTCGAAACTGATTGACCTTGGTTCTGATAATGCTGTGCAATCAATTCAGTTTTCCGAAAGTAATGCATCCGGAACAACAAACCTTACATACGCGTTGGCGCCTGGAGCTACAGCTGTATTTGGACCGAGAACGGTTATTACAAACGCGCAGGCGGGTGCTACATATACTGACGGTTTGAATGTCTGCCGCAGGTATATATGGGTACGTTATGAGCTTGATGATAGCCTGAGTGCAACAATAGATGCAGGCGGAATCATTGGACGCGGCAACATACTTGATTTCACGATCAATTACGGCACGGTATCAGCGCCATCCGGGCTTACAAACAACTCTGCAGGTGATGCTGACACTTGTGTAGATACGGGAGTGCAGGTAATCTGGACTGCAGATCCTGCCGACTGGGGTGACTCCGGAAGCGGAACAAGAACCTATGATGCATTGCGTGACGGGTTGCCGATTGCTTCCGGAATAGCCTACGGGACAACAGCGTTCATCGATACCGGCGGGACAAATGGAACAGCTTACAAGTATAGTGTTCGTTATGTAAACGGATGCGGATTATCTGCGACAACACCAGGCGCTACGGCATCTGATGAGGTTGATACAGTTCCCTGTCCCGGGACAGGCAATACCGTGATGGTAGGCAAATCAGGAATGAATGCAGTGATAACATGGGCAGTAGTAAGTTGTCCTGACCTTGCAAGTTACAAAGTCTATGGATCTACGATATATAATGCGCCGTTTCCTAATGGATGGGATGTACTAGGTTTACCAGTGTCAACTTCGCAGAATGACCCGTTGAGCTCTGCCTATGTTGCCTATCTAGTCACATCGGTTGACAACTGCTCCACCGAGAATTAATATAATGGTGTCAGGCACTGAATTAAGGGAATTAACAATGTGATAACAAAGGAAACTGAATTGACAATCCAATCTGAGCGATTTTATCCTTGTAAAAACAAGGAACCTGGATTAAAATAAAGTCATGTAATGATTTCCGCATTATCGATTATATCAACTATTTTAACCCAGGAGATTAATAAGTAATGGTAACAAAAAATGAGCAAGTTTGCAAGTCAAAGATAGCATCGATTGAAATAACAAAAGATAGGCTTACAGAGAGAGCGGGATTAGCGTTATTTGTTCGTTATATAGAGACGACATTAATCTATAGTTTGTTTTTGCGAGATACTTTGGAGCAATAAAAAAGAGCAAGAAGGGGGCGGATGTTTTGACAATAATAAAGCAGGGAAAATAATTCTTAAAGTAACCAGCGCAGTTTATGAAAGATTACATATCAATGATTTATGGATAAAATGCAATAATGCGCCATGCATTCTCAAAAGCTAGACTTAAATTTCATAGAAAATGACAAGTAACTTTTTATCTCGCTGACAGGCGAGGTGTCTCAAAACTATATTTTTAAAAGATTTTTAGCATTGGCGAGATAAAAAAAACAGAAATTCCTCTGGCATATTCCATTTTTAAACCGAAATTTATGCATTTGCTTCGTTTAAAAATGAAAATCGCTCAGATTGGGTATTAATGAC
>MEUM01000013.1 GCA_001771735.1 Caldifarciminota bacterium RBG_13_43_14
ATCAATTTCTTTTTTCAGCAGCTCAAGTTCATTTTCGATGTCTTTTATCTTTTTTGAGTTTTTTTGCGTATTCTGCTTTTCAATATTCAGTTTTTGCCATTCGGATTGATAATCGTATTTGTAGCGTTCATAATCCTGCAAGCCGGATTTGTCCCTCCTATATTCATCGTAAAGATCACCGGTCCGACGAAAGAATAAATATTTTTTATGCTGTTCGATCTCATCGATCGCGGTTTTAATCATTTTCTGTTTTTCGACCAGCATTGCCAGATTTTTTTCTTCATTTTCGATATTGCCGATCCGATCAAGATATTGAGCAATATCTTTTTTTCGTTGTTCTTCGCCGGCAATCAGGCGTTTTTTTTCGTCCTGCCATTCTTCCTTTTTAGGTGTGATCCCCACATTATTATATATTTTGTCGATTAATTTTATTAGTGGTATGCGGTCGCCGGTTGAGTTCATCAATCCCATTATACTGTCCCAGAATGATGTTTCCGACCGGTCCGGATGAAGGGTTGAATCGGACGCCTTGATATATAACAGGTTGGCGATATCACCGGTTGGTAATTCCATGATGTCTTTTTTCGACGGAAATTTATATTTCCGGCTGGTTTTATCTTTAATTTCGATCTCGATGTTCACCGGTTTGGAATAGCGCAACTTTGTTTTTTTAAAAAGTGCATAAGTAATTGCTTCAACGAATGCAGTTTTACCGGTTTCATTGAACCCGAATATCAACTCAAAATCAGCTGGTTCGATCACTAAATCACGGATCGGACCATAATCCTGGATCATTATTTTATTGATCTTCATTTCAATAAATCGTAAAAAACTGGAAAGGCAAGTTCATAAATCTTCATACGCATAACCGGATCAATATTTGCACTTTTTTCAACAAAACGTTTTACCAGATGATGTTCCATGATCAAATGCCAGTCCTGTATATTTATGTTAATTTTAAATCCTGGATAATGACGGCTTGTGTCTTCTTCAATTTCTTTTATCTGTCCCTTGAATTCAATCTCGTTGACCGATGTAAATCCGTTTATGTAAATCGAAGGAATTATCCTTTTGTCATTGATGGTTTTCAAATAGATCATTATATCTTCGATAATTCGGTCTTGATTGTCCGGGAATATGAAGAATTCCTTAATAACATAATATGAAGCTATGTCGATCTCGACCGGTTTTACCGTGATGGTGCCAGCGTCAATATAAACCTTGTAGATTACCCGTGGACCAACACATTTTATGTCGGTAGCTATAGCTGAGCCCGGATATGCCGCGACGGTGTTATCGTATTGAAATGATCGATGTTGGCTGTGCAAATGACCGAGGGCCACGTAGCGCGCAATTCCCTCAAGGTTTTGCGGGAGTATCGGCATATAAGCGGTATCGCTATCTTCGATCAAACTAAAGATGAACTTAGTATCGTATAATGTTCCATGAGCGATCAGCACGTCAATATTATTAGGTAATGAATTTATGCATTCACTGAATTTTTTTTCCTGGTACGGTATTGCCGCGAAACGCAGGGAATCGATCTCGACCGTATGAAATGGTGTTTGGTACAAAATAATTGCATTATTCCCATAATCAGTGTCCGCACCGTATGATCGTGAATCATGATTTCCGCTTGATATGAGTACCGGTATCTTGCTTACTTCGATCATTTTTTTTACGTCGGTTCGAAGCAAAGTGCTGTCTTTATCAGAATCAAACAGATCGCCGGCGATGATGATCAGATCGCTTTTGTCTCTTGCTGCTGTTTTTATTATCCACTGCAAAACTTCAAGACGTTCTGGTCGGTTCTGGGATAAATGAAGATCAGCAGCATGGATTATTATCATAAAATTTTAACATTGAATTATATATGATGGTCGTGATAAATCAATACTTGACAATGATGTTCTTACACAATATAATTAAATATTAAATGATAGTACAATATTTATTGCCATTAGATTTAAGTCTCGTAATATTTTTATTGATTCTATATTTATGAAAAAATCCAGAGGTAAAGAGGAGGCGGTATTATGAAAAAGCTGTTCATTGTTCTCATCATTATGTTTATATCCTTAAGCGCTCAGGATATGATCGTGAGAGTATATGCAGATTGGCATGACCTCGTACGCATTGATCCTAAATACAATTTTGATATCGCGGCTGGTAAGTCCAGTGAATGGTTCGATATCGTCGTTGACCATCATGATCTGAGCCAGATTACCGCATCAGGTTTACCTTTCGAAGTGACCGTGTCCAGTTTGGAATATCAGAAAGAGTTGGTGCGCGGTACCTATTTATCCTATGCGCAGATCAATGATTCATTACGGCATCTTGCGACAAATTATCCCGTGATCTGCAAATTTGATTCCTTGCCAATTCGTACCTATGAGAATCGCTGGATATATGGTGTTAAAATCTCTGATAATGTCAGTATTGAAGAGAATGAGCCGGGATTCTCGATTGACGGCTGTCATCATTCGCGGGAATGGGCAACACCTCAGGCGGTCCTCTTTTTCGCCGATTCAATGCTAAGATCGTACGCCAGCGTGCCGGAGATCGCGGAAATAATCAATACTACTCAGATATTTTGTTTTCCATTAATAAATGTTGATGGCTATGTTTATGATTATCCGGGTCAGCTTTCCTGGCGCAAGAATCGAGAGCCTTTTGGCGGCGGCATTGGCGCTGATCCGAACCGAAATTATGGCGGCAGCATTAACGGCGAGATCGCCGGTTACTGGGGGGCGGCCGATGAAGGGCAGGTAAGCCATAACCCGGCAACCAGTTCACAGATTTTCTGCGGTCAATCCGCATTCTCGGGAGATGAGATCCATGCATATACTACATATATAAGGCAGCACAAGATCACCACCGGGTTTTCACTTCACAGTTATGGGGAGCAAGTAATGTGGGCCTGGGGATATAAGGCACAGGGCACATCGGATTCGTTGTTGTACAATCAAAAAGGTATATACATGGCGAGCCTTATGCAGAGATTAAGCGGCGGCGGAACTTACACGCCGGGACAATCATATAGTAATCCTTATCCTACCTGCGGCAATACCCGTGACTGGGTTTATGGCTATAATAAATATGTTGCCGGATTGTCGGCGTTATTCTATGGATCCGAGATCGGCACTGCTTTTTATCAACCGCAAGGCGATTTGGATAATATTTCAAGACAGGTTTTCAAGGCGGCAAAATATCTATCCGGATTTGCTGATTCACTAATACTGGTTGCTGAGGGCTTTGTGCCTCCTTCATCGATATACGCCCTGGGTTCAGTCGGTCAAAATTTCACGATCGGCTGGTATGCTTATAATACCTATGATAATCATCCCGTACGCTGGGAATTGGTCGAGCTTTCAAATTCCGGTGTGATCACGGACAATCTTGAATCCGGCACTACCCGCTGGATATTGGAAGGATTTACGTTGTCAACGACTCAGTCCCATTCAAGCAGTCATAGTTTTTTCTCGGGTAATACATCGAACATGAATACCGCGGTGCGCACCGCGCATCCTTATATCGTTCAAGCCGGTGATTCTTTGACTTTCTGGTGCTGGCATAATCTTGAAACGAATTATGATGTAGCAGTTGCGGAAATATCAGTAAATACAAAAGAATGGTTCTGCCTGGCTGATCGCTATAACGGCAACAGCAGCGGTTGGATCAAAAAGGCAATATCCCTAACTGGATGGGTTGGTCAATCAGTGTATTTCCGTTTTCGGGCAATGAGCGACGAGTCGCAGAATAACGGCGGTTTTTATGTTGACGATATTTATCCGGTCAATTACTTCAATACTGTTTCCACCGTCTCATCGAACATCACCGATACGCTTTATCAGTTCACAGATCATCCGGTCGGTCAATATTATTTTTATGTACGCGGGAATAACAATGCCTGCGGCTGGGGTGATTTTTCTCAGCTTGAACAGGTTGACGTGATCGTTGGTATTAATGAAAGTCCAGAACCATTTAAAGTTACGGGTAAGCCTTCCTTAATAATTCAACCTAATCCCTCGGTTGATCATACTGAAATTATCTTGAATAATTTCGCGATCCATGGTGATCGAACAGCATCATTAGCGATCTATGATGTTTCTGGACGCATTATTCAGAAACTGCAAGTCCAGCTTGATGATCATGGTTCCGGCAGCATGACCTGGTCGGGTCAGGATAAGCAGGGAAGAGCAGTACCGTCCGGTATTTATTTTGTAATGATCAATACTGATAGCGTTCAAGTTGTTGAACAGATAATCATGTCGAGATAGGTCGCCAAATGAAAAAAATATTACTGCTATTGTTCTTCGGCTCGATCGTAGCGAATGCAGCAACGATACGATTGGTTAAGATCGAACTTCCTGATCATGATGAGGTTTATAAGCTGAACCAGTACGATATTACAATTATCGATGCTGGCCCTGATTATGCTAAAGCCCTGGTTACCGATAAGAAAATCAAAGAAATAATCGCTGCCGGCTACAAGGTCGAAATTTTGATCCCTGATTATCAGGCATATAAAGATGAATTGTTTGCGCGGGGTTTTTATCGCAGTTATGATCAGGTATATCTGGCGCTTGATTCCTTGGTCACCATGTATCCAAATATCAGTCATCTTGATACGATCGGGTATTCTGTGCAGGGGCGGGCGATCTGGGCAATGCGGGTTTCAGACAATCCCTTGATCGAGGAGAATGAGCCCGAGATCCGGCTTGCCGGTAATATGCATGGTGATGAACATATCGGCACTGAAGTTACGCTTTATTATCTTCGATATCTTTTAACGAATTACGCTTCGAACTCGCCGGTGCAGCAATTGGTAAATAACCGTGAGTTCTGGATACTGCCGGTTCTCAATCCCGACGGCAAGGTTGCAAACTCACGATCTAATGCAAATGGCGTAGATTTGAACCGGGATTATGGTTTTTTCTGGGGTGGAGCTGGCAGTAGTCCTGGACCATCATCCCAGATCGAGAACCAGGCAATGATGAACCATTTATTGAGAAATGATATTGTCCTGGAATATAATTATCATTCCGCCGCTGAATATGTGAATTATCCGTGGGATTATCATCCGGCTGATCCACCCGACAGCCAGTTTATTTTGAATATCTCGCAGATCTATGCAGATTCGGCAAACTTGACTGCGATCAATGGATACGACTGGTATCAGGTTACAGGTTCTTTACAGGATTATACTATCGGCATAAGCGGCGCACTTGCAACCACGATCGAGACCCTTGAACCGTCCGGGTCCTCAGCGATCGACCAGATTTGCTATGATAATCGTGATGCGCTGATGGATATATGCCTCAGGGCCGGCTGGGGAATTGAAGGGGTGGTCAAGGATTCGCTGACCAATATTCCAATACCAGCAAGGATTGAATTCATTAATCCGGATCGTATTTGTATTTATAACGATACTCAGCGCGGTGACTTCCATAAAATGGTTGCCGCCGGCACATACAGTTTGCGGATATGCGCAAATGGATATGCGCCCAAGACCGTTAGCAATATTGTGGTTCCACCCAGCGGCTCAGTCTCAATTGGCGATGTATTATTGAGACCGGATTCATCATATTTATATGCCTATCGGGCAGTGCTTAACCGTTATGTAAATCATGCCCAGCAATCGAATAAAACCAGACCCCGGGCTGCCCTGGGTACTGAAGATAACAACTTTTGTTCTTTAGGACAGGGCGGTTATATTGTTGTGGATATGGGTGAAAATACGCCATTAAGGAATAATCCGGGTAATGATTTTACGGTGTTTGAGGGCAATGACGGTACGAGTGAAGGTTATGAAGTATTCGTCAGTAATAACTGGAATGGGCCCTGGTCTTCATGCGGTACTGCGACCGGAACCAGCAGTTTCGATCTTGAACCGAGCGGCATGAGCCAGGCGCGTTATGTACGTGTGCTTGATGACGGTGATTCATCAAGCGGTCAATACGCGGGATTTGATCTTGATGCGATAAAGGGTACGCCACCGGTTAATGCTCCAAATGTGATGATCACGAATTATCAGATCGTTGGTGGTAATGGTAACGGCATTCTTGATCCGGGTGAAACCGCAAATTTAGTTGTTACACTGTTTAATTCCGGTTTGTTGAGCGCCACGAATACTCAGGCTTGTCTGCGTACGAGCGATTCCTATGTTACGATTAATGATTCGATCAGCAATTATGGAACGATACTGCCAGATTCGGAAAAGACCAATACCGGTGATCCATTTACAATAACCGCATCAAGTTCTACACCATACGGTCATTCGGTTCATTTTGATATATTGATAACGGCCGATGCTTATATGGATACACTGGCACTGGATTTGACCGTCGGTCAGATGGCGCCTTCGGATACTGGATTGTATTATGCGTACTGGTCCGGTGGTCCGCATAATCATTGTCCGGTTTTTTCCTGGTATGCGATCGACAGTACTCAGAGCGCGCATCC
>MEUM01000014.1 GCA_001771735.1 Caldifarciminota bacterium RBG_13_43_14
TTATTGTTCAGGTCGTTGTTTACCCTGGCGTTTTTTATAATCGGCATTATCATATTGATCATTTATATGACGGTTGATTACAGCATATGGAAGAAAAAAGGTATAAGAAAAATAGAAATTGACGACTCTGGCCTGAACCTATATCGAGGGGCAAATAATATTATCGAAAGAATTGAAGCAAACCAAATTACAGGAATTGATGTTTTTACAAAATTGAACCGCAAAATCGTCAACATCATAACGGACGGAAAAACCGACAAGAGTATTCCGGGTGTAACTTTTTTTTCCGGTTCCAGGGTCAGGATCACTAACGATGCCTTTGATGATTCGGTTTATTCCGGATTTATTGAAAGAGTACAGCAATTTAAAAAATAATATCATAAAATGAAAAAATCATTACCGTTATTCCTGTTCGGTATTATCCTTATCAATGTGATCGCATTATACCCCTGTCTGAATAATGGTTTTGTGAACTGGGATGATAATGAATATGTGGTATATAATACTGATATAAGAGAGCTGAATAGGGACACGATTAAGCGCATTTTTTCCAGTCATTATCAGGGGGCTTTTGTACCGCTCACTATTTTAACCTTTGCGCTCGAATATAAAATTGCAGGAATTAATCCGCAAATATACCATGCGACCAATCTTATACTGCATATATTGAATAGTTTGATGGTTTTCTGGCTGGTAATGCTATTATTCGAAAACCCGTTAATAGCCCTGATCACGGCCGTATTTTTCAGCATTCATCCGCTGCAGGTTGAGCCGGTTGCCTGGGTGACCGGGCGTAAAGATCTTTTGTACTCAATCTTCTATTTGGGGGCCTGCATTACTTATATATATTATTTTTTAAATAAACGAATAATGCTATATATAATCAGCGCATTAATTTTCACGTTTTCTATGCTTTCGAAACCGTTTGCGATCACCCTGCCGTTATTGCTTTTTACTTTTGATTATCAGCTAAAACGCCGGTTTGATCTTTCATCCTTCTTAGAAAAACTTCCTTTCCTGGTCCTGGCAGTATTGCTGTTTTTCATCACCATAAAGACTCAGCAAGTTGCCGGGGCGGTACCGGGCAGTTTTATAAACCCGAACAATCTGGTCCTCGCTTTCAATAATATCACCTTCTATTTATGGAAAACTCTTATGCCGATCAATTTATCTCCGATCTACCCTTATTATAATACCTGGTGGTATATTATTGTCATTATTTTATTGGTTGCCGCGATTATTTACTCCCGCAGTCGTGCGATCATTTTCGGAGCGCTTTTTTTTATAATTACCTTATTGCCGGCAATGCAGCTGGTTCGAATCGGCCAGCCGATCGCGGATCGATATGTTTACATTCCATTAATCGGACTGTTCATCATTATTGCCTGGGTGGCAAATAAATACATCTCTCGATCAAACCTGCTTAAAATAGTCATAATTTCAATTATCATCGCTTGTGCATCTATCTGCACATATATGTCGCATCAGCGCTGTAAGGTATGGAAAAACAGTATTACTCTTTGGCAGGATGCAATAAAAAAATGGCCGCAGCTTTCGCTCGGTCATAACACCCTGGGTATTGCTTATGCCCAAAAGAACCGACTCAATGATGCGATCACCGAATTCACCCGGGCAATCGAATTGAAACCGGATTATGCCGAAGCCTATAACAATCGCGGTAATGCCCTGGGTCAGCTTGGTGACATGCAAGCAGCGCTGAACGATTTTAACAATGCTATTAATTTGAATCCCGGTCTTGCCGATGCCTATTATAACCGGGCAATTATCCATATAATACAGAAGAACTACGATATCGCACTTCTTGATCTTTATGCGGTAAAACGGCTGGGCGGCTATGTGCCCGATGATATGATAAGAGAACTGGAAACCAGAATATATGCCCTTGACAAGTAGCCGGTAGCTCTTATCATTAATTAAAAGGAAGTGTATATGAATAAAATAGTTGTAATGATCGTCTGTTTTGTGCTCTGGCTTCAAGCTAATCCTATATTTACCGATATTATAAATGAAGTTCAAACCGATACAATACTAGGACAGAAATTCGAGCTTCATCATCCCTGCAGCTTGATTTATGATATCCCACTAATAAATACCCAAGTCAATACACCGGGTGATTTAATTGCTTATATCGATACAAACATCATTCTTGATACGTGCGCTTATGCGGCGATAGACACTTCCATGCTGAGCGGTTCTTTTTTTCTTCAACCGGATAGCGGATATTTATGGGTTTATAGATCCGACTATTTTGGTGATGATGTCTATTATCCATGCAGTGGTTACTATTTTACTTTGCCGCCTCCTGAAGGTACATCGCTATCACGATATTACTGCCGTTTAAGTTACTATTGGAGCTATCTCTTTGATTGGTATTTTGATTTCACGCCCACTCCCGGCGCGGCCAATGATGATTATCCGGGTTGTTTTATTTCCGGTCACGTGTATTTCAATGGCTCACCGGCAGAAAACGCCCAGGTGATCAGTATCTGTAATGAAAGTGTGGTCTCTCCAGGTCCTTTTTATATCTATGATACAACTTATACTGATACTGCTGGTTACTATGAATTTGACAGCCTTTTGCCAGCGCGCTATTACATTGGAGCGAATATTCCACCTAACAGCATTGGTGACTTATCGCCAAAGTTATTTTCCTTATCGCCGCTAACTAATTTCAATCTCTATGTAACCGGCATTATTTATTCAAGGCTCGATCAATTGCCGGATCATTCAGCGACTGTTTTCCGAAATGGCATTGTCATTAAATTCGCCCGTATCGCCGACAACATCAAGATCTATGATATTAATGGCCGCATTATCCGCAGCTATTCAAATTGTCAGGAAATAGTATGGTCGGGCGATGATCAGCAGAGAAAAAAGGTCGGCAAAGGTGTATATTTTGTTAAAGCATTCGATGCGTCGCAGTCCACAAGTTATAAGATTGTGCTCATGGAATAAAAGCTGGTCAATTAGAAGTTACAAAGTGAACACCTGTTCCCGGGCACGTTTCAATGCCTGGCGTACTGCCTTAAATCCAGTACCATTTGATGAAATACGATTTTTCACTGTATAGTATGGTGTGATGATTTTTTTTATTATATTTTCATCAAGTTTTGATCGATTAGCGCATAATCTGATGAACAAGTATATATTATTATTTGAATTGCCCACGCATTCCGCGATCAGATCATATGCCTGACGAAAAGCCATGCCCTGTCTGACCAGATAATCGACCAGATCAGTAGCACAGATAAAACTGGGTTGATGAACCCAATCTTTTTCTTTGATTTTTATCCGGGCAACCCCGATTGTCAATACCTCCAGGCATTTTATACTTTCATCGACCTGCCGGAAAAGTACGGATTTTATTTCCTGAAGATCACGATTGTATGAACTGGGTAATCCTTTAAGAATTGTTAGCACTGAACACAGATTACCGATTGCATTACCAGCCTTTGCTCTTAATAGCTCGAATAGATCCGGATTTTTTTTCTGCGGCATAATGCTTGAACCGGTGCTGATTGAGTCATTAAGTTCGATCAGATCATAATCAGGACTGGTGTATATAACAATATCTTCACAGAAACTGGCAATATGAATGGCGATTTGACTGCAAATATACAGCAGTTCAGTGATGAAATCGCGGTCAGAAACGGCATCCAGCGCGTTTTCGGCAACCCTATTGAATTTTAATAATGTTGAAGTTAATTTATTATTGATCGGGTGACTTGTACCGGCAAGCGCGGCACTGCCCATTGGAGATACATTAATTCTTTTCAAGGCATCCTTTAAGCAGTCAAGATCGCGCGCAAATCGTTGGAATTGAGCATGCATATAAAAAGACCAGGTTATTGGCTGGGCTGGTCGTAAATGAGTGAATCCCGGAATCACGGTATTGGAATTGCGTTTCGCCTGTTCTAATAGTTGTTTTTGAATATCGATCAGTCGGCTAATTATTTTATGCGTACTGTCCCGTGCATAAAGTCTGAGATCGGTGGCAATCAGGTCATTGCGGCTGCGGGCGGTATGTAGTTTATCGCCAGATTTACCTGCAATTATTTTCACTGCCTCTTCGATATTCATATGCACATCTTCGAGTTCGCTATGCATTTTGAACTTGCCGCTTTTATACTGGGTTAGTATTTTATTAAGTGCTTTCAGCAGCGAATTTGCTTCGGTCTTTTTTACAATACCGCATTGCCTGAGCATCTGTACATGGGCAAGACATGCCATGATCTCATAAATTACTAACCTTTCGTCCTCTGCGGTCGAATCGGAAAATTTTTTAATTGTCGGGTGAAGAGGTTTTTTAAAACGTTTGTGCCAGATCCCGCTTTTCATATTTTTTTCACTATTTTGCCGCGTCTAACAATTCTTCATTTTCCAATGCATTCTCAGGTGCATGCACCTGATTGCCATTGCCGGGCTTGGCGCCATTGTTGATCATAGCGTTCACCTTAAACGGCAGAGACCAGATATCAATGAATCCTTTGGAACTGCTGACATCAAAATCATCATGTCCTTGATAGGTTGCAAGATTTTTTATATAAAGACTGTTCGCTGATGCCCGGCCGACAATATTGACATTACCTTTGAACAATTTTGCTATAACCTTTCCATTTACATTTTTCTGACCCTCATCAAAGAACGCTGACAGGGCATTTCGCAAAGGAGAGAACCATAATCCATTATATATCATATCGGCATACGTCGTTTCCAAATACGGTTTGAAATGCAGCAGGTCCTTGGTAAGAACGAGCTTTTCGAGATCTTGATGCGCCTTGATCAGGATCACGGCGGCCGGCGCTTCATACACTTCACGGGATTTTATGCCGACCAGCCGGGATTCGATATGATCGATACGGCCGACTCCATGCAAGCCGCCGATACGATTGAGCTCGCTAATCAACTCAGCGAATAGCATGCGCTTATTATTCAGGGAGACCGGGATACCAGCCTCAAACTCGATCTCAAGATAGGCGGCGTAATTCGGTGCGTCGAACGGCGATAAGGTCCAGGCAAAGGCATCATTGGGCGGTTCACAGGCCTCATTTTCAAGCACACCGCATTCAATCGAGCGGCCCCACAGGTTTTCGTCAAGCGAATAGGTGACCAGTCTTTCCTCCACCGGAATATTGTTCTGATGAGCATACTCGATTTCATAATCGCGCGATAAACCGAATTCGCGTACTGGCGCGATCACCGATATCATTGGGTCCAGACATGCGATCGCCGCTTCAAAGCGTACTTGATCATTACCCTTGCCCGTACAACCATGACCAATATATGCCGCGCTATATTCCCTTGCAGTATCGACCAATTTCTTAACGATCAATGGTCTGGCTAAAGCAGTTGCCAAAGGGTAAACGCCTTCGTACAGGGCATTCGCTTTTAATGCCGGCGCAATGTATGAATCGGCGAATTCATGCCGGGCATCGATAATCAATGCTTTTACAGCACCGATCGCGATCGCTTTTTTACGGATCTTGGGCAGATTTTCCTGCTGTCCGACGTCGACTGTCACTGCGATCACCTCTGAATCGTATTTTTCTTTGATGATCTTAACCAACACCGACGTATCCAGTCCACCCGAATAGGCCAATACTGTTTTTTTCATTTAATCTCCTTTATGAATAAATATTCATTATTAAAGAATAATTATACTAAAATCTAGCCGCTTGTCAAGGGGTGATAGCCACAGATTGACATGAATAATTATATGGATATAATGAATCATGAAACTAAGCAAGCGAAACCGACAGAATTTAATCAAGAAACTAATTGAAACTCAAGATATTTCCACACAAACCGAATTGCTTGGAGCATTAAAAAAAGAAGGTGTATCGTTCAATCAACCCACGATCTCACGCGACTTGCGCGAGCTTTCGGTCATAAAGGCCGCTCGCGGATTAGGGAAAATTGTATATCAATTGCCGGTGGATACCGATACTATTACCATGAATGAATTCCGGCATAAATTCATAAATCTGGTTAATGATATTCAACATACCGGAAATCTGATACTGGTCAAAGCTCTGCCCGGTGAAGCACAGGGTATAGCTAAGGCCATCGACAGTGCCCGGCTAAAACAGATTATAGGCACGATCGCTGGTGATGATACGATATTGGTCGTGGTCGATAAAGTCACGAATGTAAAAAAAGTATTTTCTTTGTTTGAACGTTTGAAACAGGGATTGAACTTTTAGAATTCTATTAACCGGCGGATAAGGCTGCAGTTATTTCCTCAACGATATTTTCCAATGTTCCTTTTCTTGATTTTTCTTTGATTGTGTTCATTTGATCATTGCTTATTTTTTCTCTTAAAACCTTTATTTTCTGCTCAGCCTGGGATTGAATGTCAGAACGACTTGCTGTCTGCTCAATGATCAAAAAATAGATCAGAGCTATCATCTCAAAATTATTTTCGATTTCAAATAGTTCGACCATGGAATTCAGCACATCAAGGACGACCGGGACGGCCTTGGCCTTTAACAATACGGTCAAGGCACGACGATAATAACGGCCAGCCTCATTGTGCTTTCCGATTTTTATGGACATATCCCCGAGATTATGAAGAGTATTAGCCAGGCTTCGCAGATCGCCGATCTCTTCTTTAAGAACAAGACTTTGCCGATAAAGCACCTGGGCTTTTTCATAATCGCCGTTTTGTTCACTGATCATTCCAAGATTGTTCAGGCTTGAGGCAATACCGGATCGATCGCCTATTTCCTCCCTGATTGCCAGGCTTTTTTCGTACAATTCCTGTGCCTTTTTCGATTCGCTGAGTTTTTGCAGAACATTGCCCAGGTTATTCATCGATGTCGCAACCCCGCGCCGGTCATTGATCTGTTCTCTTATACGTAAAGCTTTTTCATGAAGGGTTTTTGCCTCCTCATGATTCCCCTGGCTGAACGCAACTACCGCCAGATTATTCAAAGATGTGGCGATACCGCGCTGATCATGCATCGAGGTTCTTATTTCGAGCACCTTTTGATGCAGATCTCGGGCATTTTCATACTCTCCGAGCCGGTAGGCGACAACACCAAGCTCATTAAAGGCATAAAGACTGTCCTTTTCCTGATTAAATTCATGAAAAATCGCCAGGCTTTCTTTCAACGCTTCTCGAGCTGGGTGATATTGTGAAAGACGTCGATATATGCCGCCCAGTCTCATTAAATATCGTGCGAATAATAATTTTATATCACCGGACGGCCACTGTTCATCGAATTTTATGCGAAACATTTCCACGGTCATACGGAATAGCTGTTCTGCTTCCTGCAACCAACCCTGTATTTCAAAATAAAAATAAAGCCCCTTCATCATTTTCTCGAGTTCCGGCAACATTTGATTTTCGACGGCATAACGCCAGGCAGCTTTCAGATCAACGATCTCAAGGCTGATTGCTTTCAAGGTTTCGGATACATTACTGCTTATTGAGGACTCGGATTTGTATAGAAAATCGGCGTAATATTCACAATGTGCCGGATATAATTCTTTCTGCAGTGCATCATTCTCGCCCAGTCGTTCATTTGCGTACTGACGAAGTATTTTAAGCATTTCATGGCGACCCTGGGCATTGCGTCGTATCAGAGATTTGTCAGCAATATTGGTTAGTTCACGTAATGAAGAGCCGGTCACCTTTTCCGCTGCCTCACGGGTAAAGCTACCCTTGAACACGCCCAGACTAACAAATACTCTTTGTTCCTTTAAAGATAATAGATCCCATGAATAGTCAAAGACCGCGCGCAGGCTTTGATGCCGCTTTGGCATATCGCGCAGGTTTGTACTCAAGAAATCCAATCCTTTTTCGATCTCCTGACATATTTCTGAGCAGGAAAGCGAACGAGCCCAGGATGCTGCTAATTCAATGCCCAATGGAATTCCGTCAACCAGACGGCAGATCCTGCCGACTGATCGTCTATCCTCATTGGTCATGTTGAAATCGGGGTTTACCCGCTGCGCGCTTTGTATGAAAAGCTGTATTGCGCTGTAGGCATCATATTCATCAATATTACCATTGGGTGGATAATCCATGCCCCGGATATCAACTATCCACTCTCCTTTAAGGTGAAGATGCTCACGGGATGTGATCAGGAACTTGATCCGGCGAGCGTGTTCGAATATTTCGGTCAGAAGTTCAGCCTCGGAGATCAAATGCTCAAAATTATCCAGCAATATAAGCATATGTTTTTCCCGAAGATAATTCAATAATTGCAATTTTGGATCTTCGCGGCTATAAAAAGAGAATTTCAAGGCATCGGCGATAGTGAAAACCAGAAATTGTATCGAACTGATATTCATCGAATCGAGCGGGATGAAATAAACGCCATGCCTGAATTTATCGATCTTCTCAGCCGCAACCTGCAAGGCTAATCGGGTTTTTCCAATCCCGCCCGGCCCAACCAGATTGACAATACGGCATTTGGGATCATCAAGATATTTGGAAAGCTCATGTACCTCTTTTTCCCGGCCAATGAATAGTGTCGGCTGAGGCGGCAAATTATGAGGATGAGCCGATAATGAACGGATCGTTGGAAAATCCTTAAGCGGTAGTTCGGGATGCAATATTTGATAT
The DNA here is from genome assembly GCA_001771735.1 of Caldifarciminota bacterium RBG_13_43_14. GTDB lineage: Bacteria > Hydrothermota > Tepidihabitantia > SM23-42 > SM23-42 > RBG-13-43-14. The sequence continues at coordinate 8,594 of MEUM01000014.1, forward strand.
ATTGGCTGGGGTTCACCCAGATCGATAAGCATATGAACGCCAAGATCACGGATCTCTGCTCCTTGCGGCAATGAACAACTATTGATAACCTCTGCGGTCAATAAAATCTGACCGCCCCAGGCGGCTTCCATGATCCGGGCAGTGCGATTCAAAACCTCGCCAAAATAATCCGCACCCCTTTTTTCAACCTCACCGGCATGGAGTGCGATGCGAATCCTGAGCTCGCCGATCTGCCCCCAATTCTCCGCGGCAAAACGCTTCTGTATCTCAAGCGCGCAATGCAAGGGCGCGCCTTGCTCAAAAACAGCAAAAATACCGTCACCGGTATGTTTGAAGATTTCACCATCATATGATTCAATAATATTACTTAAAAGTGCATCATGGCGTGCCAGCACTGAACCCATAGCGCTGTGATACTTCTCCCATTTTTCCGTGGATTTTTCAATGTCGGTAAGAAGAAAAATCGGCATTGAATATTCTAGCTAGTTTTTATTTATATTCAATAGAAAAAATAATTGCCGCGGTATTTTTTCTATCCGGTATTTGAATTATTCGATCATTATTAATTTACGGGTGATCGACTGCCCATCTTTTTTCAAACGCACGAAGTATATGCCGCGAGCATTCAATTCCTTTACGCGTCGACCGTCGGCTTGATAAAATCGCAGTTCGGCATCACTCGGACTATAAATGATCCTTGAACTGCGCGTAAAAGGATTTGGAAAATTCAGCATGAAATCGATTTTTGGATTGGTTACAATTTGATCTTCCTTGACCGATACCAGATTCTGGGTCTTTGAGAAAAACACATCCGGATTGGATGAACCGTTGCGGCAGTCACACCACAGCGCGTATATATAACCAGCACTGGCTGCACTGGCAGTATAATCACCGATAAAGGTACCGGTATATGCTACTGTATCGGAAACTCGTTGATTCGCACTCCAGGTGATTCCTTGATCACTTGAATAAGCATAGTACTGGCCAATATAATAACGGCTGTGGCCTCGAGTATCATGCCACACCACATGAATATTATCACTAGGATCAACCGCCATCCAAGGATAGAATTGAAGCGTTGTATCACCGGCCGGAGTGTCATTTATTTTAACCGGTGCTGACCAGTTCGTACCCTGATTGGTCGACCGAGAAAAGAAAACGTCAAGCTGACCACTGCCCAAACGTGAATCGGCAAAGACCACATATGAATTACTGCGGTTAACACTGGTTTTAAAACATGGTATATTATTTAACCGGTACGGCGTTGAGGGCGGATTCCAGATCGCCGGAATAATTGTTTGTTGACCTTGCCAGGTCGTACCCATATTCGTTGATTTATTCAATCTAACATCCTGTGCACCCCACCCGACAAAAACCGTCGAATCCTGTCCACGAAATGGGGTGGTGCCATTACCGCCGCTGCCGACAACGATCCCGGCTGACCAGGTCGCACCATAATCAGTAGAACGCTTGAACTTAAGGCCATTTGAACCGCCGTATTCATACCAGGTAAAGAAAACATTATTTCCATCAATACAACCCCATGGTTTATCATCAAGAGTAGAAGAAGTGCCCGGATTAATATTCAATGACGGTCCCCAGGTTCGGCCCCAATCAATTGATTTGGTCAGAAAATTATCACCAACCATGGTATTTGGGTTGTATGACAACCATATATAATAAATTACGCCGAATTCATCGACCAGAATGCAGGGATCACAATCCGACGGATAAGTCGGCTCAACCATTAGTGTTTCATGCCAGGTTGTACCGCCATCAGTTGAGGCGGCAAAACCGACATGATATGAACCCTGGCGACTATCATTCCATCCACCGCAGATCAAAGAATCGCCAAATATCGCCATCGTTGTTTCATTCTGATTACCATTACCCGGATCCTGGCTCACCTGCACATTAATATTCCAGGGTGGATTGGCAAAAAGAATTGCGATAAAACCAAAAACGATCATCAATTTCATACTGCCTCCTTTAGATTATTTTATTACCCTGAACTTGATTGTCAAGCTTTGATATATCTGGGTATCAGCGATTACAGACTGCCATTGAGTTTTCTTACGATCTCCAGATAACGATATACCTGCCGCCTTGATATTTTCAAACTGGCGCAGATCTTGTTAATATCTCCGTCATTAAGCAGATAATTATCATACACCAATTTGATTTTGAATTTCTGAATTTGTTCGTTGAATGAGAATTCAACCGAACTTTCAAGGCCCAGATCATCGGCCTCAATTATTCCATTATGGCACTTTATACATGCGTTCCTTAAAATCCCTTCCAGTTCCCGAACATTACCGGGGAAATCATATTTGATCATTTCCTGGAGAGCATCATCGCTCATTTTGATATCCCTATTGCCATATTCGCTTCGCATCCTTGACAGGATCAAGATCACGAGCTCGGGAATTTCAGCTTTGCGCTCACGCAGGGCGGGGATTTTGATCACCGGTGCCGATAAGCGATAATACAGATCTGCCCGAAATAATCTCCTCTTCACAAGATCACTCAGATCCTGATTTGTCGCGAAGAAGAAACGGATATCAATTA
>MEUM01000015.1:0-225 GCA_001771735.1 Caldifarciminota bacterium RBG_13_43_14
GGCCGTCTCACGGTACATAGTCAGGCTGAAGCAGATAATGTGGTAAATAAAATCCTTGCTTATGAAAAAAATCCTGATCTAACTGACTCAACCTGGATGATCTCGGCCTGCTTAACCGTGCGTGAGGACTACGATTCATACGATGATTCCATATACTGGGATAATATAACCCACGCTGCTCATTTGATGCAGTCTTATAACTATACACGTATTGACACGCTTTCC
>MEUM01000015.1:326-575 GCA_001771735.1 Caldifarciminota bacterium RBG_13_43_14
ATTTGACGTTGATCCAAATCAAACTCAGAACGGTAAAAAACTGCCGATCGTGCTTTCCATTACCTGCCGAACGATTGGCACAGGATCATCACCGGCTACTGCTGAATACTGGCTTTTAACCGGAACCGCTTCTTCACCAAGAGGGGCGTGCGGATACTTTGCTACAACTACCATTGTTACAAGCGGAGCATATCTACGCAGCGCGGTGTGCCGTGGCTTTTTTGACGCTATTTTCGTTAATAAGAAAAG
>MEUM01000015.1:740-1632 GCA_001771735.1 Caldifarciminota bacterium RBG_13_43_14
TGCGGAATCCACTCTTGTACAGGTCACCGTCAACGGACAGCCTGCCGAATCGGCGTTTGTATGTCTTTCTATGGATACGCTTTTTTACCGAACTGGCTATACAGATAATGGGTATGTATATCTCGATCTTGAGGGGCTTATTCCCGGGCAGCTTGATATTACAGTTACGGGACAGAATCTATTGCCCTACGAGAATATTATAATGATAAGTGATACGGCCGCCTATCTAATATTGCACAACTACGAATGCAACGATTCGCTGGGCAATAACGATAGTATACTTCAAGCCGGAGAAACAATCATCGCTATAGTTGGGATCGAGAATATCGGATTAACCACTGCCCAATCCGTGAGAGGTATGCTGCGGTGTGATGATCAATATGTACATATCATTGATAGCTTAAGCTTTTTTGGTAATATACCGGTCGGTCAGACCATATTTGGCAATAGCCCCTTTGTATTCACTATTGCACCAACCGTACCCTCAAATCACGTCGCGCAGTTCAATGTAATGATGACCGATATAAATTTAAATCAGTGGTTTGGTTCATTTGAATTGAGTTTGTTCAATCAACATGGTGCTATCGGACCGGATTTCTATGGGTATTATCTCTACGACGATACCGATTCATTATCCGGCCAGGCTCCGGTATACAGCTGGTTCGAGATCGGGCCGCCTGGTCCGGGAATCCTGGTAAATGAAATAACCAATGAGGACGCTGATACGGTGACCTATCCCCTGCCCTTCACCTTCCAGTACTATAGTATAGACTATGATTCGGTCGGAATGTGTTCTAATGGTTTTATCGAGATCGGCCGCTCAACTCATCGATTTGGCGATAATGGACCAATACCTCAGGTGGGCGGTCCAATAAGGCTCGTCGCTGGGTTT
>MEUM01000015.1:1917-2147 GCA_001771735.1 Caldifarciminota bacterium RBG_13_43_14
GATGCTAATGCGGCCGTTCTCGCTGATCAGCGTGCTCTAAAAATAACCACCAAGCCGCCCACCGGGACCTATAATATACCATGGCTATTCCTGACCGATTGTATAGTAAGAGATTCTGTCTATGGGAATAATAATTCGATCGCTGAACCGGGCGAAGCGGTAGACCTTATCCTGACCATTGCAAATTTCGGGGACACCATCGCTGGTAATGTTGAATTAGTGCTGAAATG
>MEUM01000015.1:2250-10028 GCA_001771735.1 Caldifarciminota bacterium RBG_13_43_14
AGCAATGATCCTTCGGACAGCACGATTGCCCTTATCCTTATCATCAATGCCAATAACGGAGCATATTCCACCACTGATTATTATACGCTTTACATTTATGGAATACAGTCAATCAGTGAAACACCCATCGATCCGGCACGTGGATTCTTCATTGATGTATTTCCCAGCGTTTTCAGGACTAAAACAACCATCAAAATAAATGCTGCGCAAGATCGTTATCCCTCATCGATAAAGATCTACGATGTAACGGGCCGCCTGGTTAGAAATCTTTCAGTTCCTTGTTCCCATATCTTACTTCCTGCTAATATTTCCTGGGATGGATCTGATCAGCAGGGTCGCAGATTGAGCAGCGGATTATATTTTATTAGTGCCGATTTCGACGAACAATATATCGTCAGGAAAGCGGTCATATTAAGATGATATTCCTGCTTTTCATATTTACTATTGACGCACGATATCATACGCTTGATGAGATAATTACCGAACTTGGTTCAATCAATGACCGCTGTCCGAACATCACCCATATCGAGACTATCGGTTACTCAACAAACGATTCGTTACCAGTGATTGCCTTTAAGATCTCGGATAATGCGTCGGTCGAAGAAGATGAGCCGGCAATCCTCTATATCGGCGGCCATCATGCCGAAGAAATACTTGGTATTGAAATATGCATGTATATGATCAATGATCTTGTCAACCAGTATGGAGTCGATCCGGTCAAGACTTCCTGGATCGATAATTTCGAAATATGGTTCGTACCGCTGATGAACCCCGAAGGACATAGTATCGTGATGAACTCTATCGATACAACCTGGCGCAAGAATAAACGTGATAATAATAAAAACGGCACCTTTGAACTCGGTTCGGATGGAGTCGATCTCAATCGTAATTATAATTTCTACTGGAGCAACGGCGGCACCAGTGACTCTTCTTCTGAATATTATCGCGGCCCATATGCGTTCTCGGAGAACGAAACCCGGGCAATGCGCGATCTGTGTTATAAACAGAATTTCACATTTGCCATTACTTATCACTCGGCTCGTACTGGATTAAAAGAAATTATCTATTATCCCTGGCATGGAAATGGGAGCTATTCCCCGGATATAATGGTCATACGCAACATCGCCAATATAATAGCCCATTTGATCATAAATGATGCCGGGAACGGTCATTACAATGCTATGGTCGGATATGAACTCGACGGCAAAGCTCGGAATTGGTTATACGGCGTGTGTGGAGTTTTCACGTATTGCATAGAAGTAAGCACCACCACAATACAACCCGGATGGATGGTCGATGACATTTGCGCACGTAATATGGTCGGCGCTTATTTTTTACCTGAACGCATGGGTTATTCAATACTGACCGGTCATATAATAAACGCCGAAACCGGTGAACCGCTTAGCGCCGAGATCAGTATCGAAAATTACCATGATCCGAAACTGCCAGCCCGCACCAGTGATCCGTTATATGGTCGTTACCAGCGTATCCTGCTGCCGGGGACATATCGAGTCGAGATCCGTAAGCCGGGCTATGTCTCTTATATGAATCCGAGTATAGAAATAAAGGATGATGATATAACCATTCTGGATGTATCACTGACTGCCATGGAAAATGAGATTGAGCGGCAATGGGGTCAATCCTTGATCCCGCTTATTTCTCCGGGAGTAGTTAACGAAATGTCGATATACATAAATGATCCAGCATCATTTTCGGTCATCAAGGTGGTTGATATAAACGGCAGAACAATCAAAGTCTTTTCCAATCCCAATTCCAGTCAACTTTATTGGAATCTTCGTGATCAATATGAACGCCGGATTCCGAACGGTGTATACTATATTGTCGGTGAAAAAGGCCAAACCTGCGAAACTGCGAAATTTGTGATCTACAGATAATTTCTCAGTAATATATACAAACAGCTGCCAGCCCATAAAAGAACACAGATCAACAATGGTCGATCATATAACAATAAGCGCTCAGGCATATCTCCCCCGCCTTGCCCGACTAGATAAAGGTAACGGAAGATCCCAAAGATAACGAACGGCACGGTGAAAATAAGATCTCGGGTGGCGAATTTAGTTACGGTTTCATAGGCAAGAGTGTAAAGACAGTATGCGATGACGCAGGCAGAAGCAACAATGGTATTCATCTGATCGAGCAAACGAACTGAATACTGAGCTAGGATCGGACGATGTTTGGTCGCCACCTCACCGAGAAAATGGATCTCGGCGCGGCGTTTGGATATTACCAATAAAAGTGCAAGTAACATCGTACACAGTAAAAGCCACGATGATATATTAACATTGATTGCGACCGCGCCTGCAATCGCCCTCAGGACATACCCAAAAGCTACGAAAATAATATCGAGGATCACGACTTTCTTGACCGCACTTGAGTATATTATAATCAAAATTAGATAGACCGCTCCCACAATCAGAAAAGACCAATTTATCAGGACCGCAATAAATGCCGAGACTACGGTCAGAAATACGGCAATGAAAATAGCCGTGTTTTTTGTCACCTTGCCAGCCGCGATCGGTCGCTTCGATTTAGCTGGATGCAGCTGGTCTTCCCGGCAATCGATCAGATCATTAAGTATATAAGCAGTGCCGCTTAGAAAAACAAAGGCGATGAAAGCGAGCAAACTCTTTACGATACTATGCCAATGGACGAATTGAAGGCTGAAAATCAAACCGGCAAAAATAAAAACATTTTTTATCCATTGCTGAGGCCGGATCAGTATAATTATATTTTTCAATTTGTTTTATTCCCTTATAACTCGTTTTACAGTTTCTTTACATCCCAACCAGAATCTAAAACTCGGTAGCACTGGTAAATTTGAAATCTTTGATCTTCAATGCCGGCATTATGACCCCGTTGCCGAAACGAGCACCGTAACCGGGATCCGATGCCACCAGTTCAACTCGACTGCCGATGTCCTCCACCCGGCTAAGACATTCAATAATATTTTCAGTGAAACGGAGATTCTTGATACCTTTTGTTATCTTCCCGTCTTCGATCAGGAAAGTTCCGTCTCGGGTCATACCGGTAAAAGTAAGCTTGACCGGATCGATCACATTGGTATAATGGAATCGTGTCACCAGCACGCCATAATCCGTGCTGGCGATAATTGATTGTAAATCTCTCTTGCCCGGTTTCATTATAAGATTATTTGCCAGCGGGCCAAAAGTATTCGGTGCGGGCAACGCATGGCCGGTTGTCTTCACACCCGCCTTCCGTGCGGTCATGGAATCATATACAATATTCCGGGCAATACCTTTGTCGATCAAAGTCAAACGTCTTTTGGCAACACCCTCGGCGTCAAAGGCAAAAGCAAACCCTTTGCTCGTTAAAGGATCATCGATGATCGTAACGCCGGCATCAACGATCTTTTTACCGAGCTTACCGCACAGACATGACCGTCCTTCCAGATAGAACTTCCCGTTGAATGCATAGAAAGATAGAAAATCGAGTAATTCGCTTGCGGCCAGCGGTTCCAGGATCGTCTTATAAGATCCTGGCGGTAGATTGATCGGGTTATTCGATAACAACGCTTTTTGGGCTGCGATCATAGCTGTTTTCTTAAAATTTATCTTATCAACATCACGATGTCCTCGCTGGACATAGCCGGTCGAATTATCGCCGGCCATTACGCAATTACAGAAAAAATCACTGCTTACATTGTAAGCAAAAGTTCCCAGTGAATTGGCGATACATAATTCGGCGGCACCGTTCGAAACTGATCCAAAGGCGTTAAGTGAATTCTTTTTTGCCACTTTAACTATTTCCGAAACTGCATCCGCCCGCTCGCGGGGCGAAAAACGAACCGTCTTAGGTACACAGGTGACAACCGGCCGGTAATCCTTTGACTTGGTTATCGGCAAAGATTCAAAATCACTGTTCGGCAATTGATGATCGGCTACCGCTTCAGCCCACGCCAGCACCTTTCTGGCCTGCTTTGGATCGAGCGAAGACGTTGAAGCTGATCCTATTTTCTTACCGAAAATAACGCGAATTGAAAGACCGCTATTCGATTCACTCACATTCTGATGTATGTAATTGTTCGCATAGCGCGTCAGCGCCGAATCGTAATTGGTAATAACTACCTCAACCTGATCGGCCTTGCTTCTACCAAATATCATATCAACGAGCTTTCTGATTTTTCTCTTCCCGATCATGCTTCTCCTCTCTAATATTTTTCACTGACTTTCTTGGTTTTTAGCATTGATTTCAACAATTCTTTCAGTGATAGTCCCCGAACAAAAACATTTGCTTTTTCGATCTCTTGCCGGGAAATTGATGTCTTTAGTTTCTCCCAGTATTCATCCAGAGTCTCACGAGTGTAATCATCGATCTTATTGTGTTTTATAATAAACGAATGCAATAATAATGCCTGTTGATAATCGCCGCTATTGAAGTAATGCCGGGCGATCACTGATAAGCAGCTTGTGATATAAGCCTCACCTTCATATTCACTAAAAGCTTTCAAGGCGCTGAATAAATTCCTTGACGCCTCGTCATGCTGTCCATCGCGGTCATAAGCCGAGCCCAGATTCAACAACGATTGAGCGGCACCTAAATGGTCTCCGATCTCGTTCCGTATCGATAGGCTTTTATTATGAAGCTCCACTGCCTCGTTATAGTGACCGGTATTGGCAGCAAGATTGCCGAGATTATTATAGGAGATCGAAATCCCCATTCGATCGCCGATATCACGTCTAATATTCAATGCCATCTCGTAATATTCCCTTGCTTTAACATAATCACCAGAAGTCGCATAGGTCAGTCCAAGATTATGGTAACTGCTTGCAATACCAGTAACATTATTTACTTCTTTTTCGATCTCTAAACTTTGCACAAATACATCGATCGATTCTTTATATTTACCCTGGCCTTGAAGAACCAAACCGGTATTGCCCAGCGCAGTGGCGATTCCTCTCTTGTATCCAGCTTGTTCACATATCTTTAAACACTTATCAAATAACTTCTGTGCATCATCATACTTCTCATTACAATATTCTATCACTCCTAAATTATTATATGCCCCCTGAATACCCCAAGCAATGTTCAGTTCTTCATAGAGCATTAGACTTTCCTGATAATATAATTTTGCCGGCTTATAGTTACTTAGCAGGTTTTCGACATTACCCATTAGATTCAGAGCAAAGGCATTGTCATCTTTACTGCCGCTTTTACGGAATATCACGAGGCTGATCTCAAGCATACTGCGGGCTTCTGAATACTGACCAAGCCGGTATAGAAAAGTCGCTAATCGTGCCATTAAACGACCGGCAATAATCTGATCAGCTTCCAGTTTTTGATCCGTTTCGACCATTGCCAATGCCTCGCTAAACATCTTTTCGCCTTCCCGATAAAGACCATTGACCTCATAAAAAACCGCTAATGATGCAAGTGCATGGTCGATCTGAACCGGCATATTATCGGTAATCGCGGTTTGCCACGCGCTTCGATAATTCTCCAGATCACTCATGATCCCCAAAAGGATCGTATGCTGTTCCGTAAAAATAATTCGCGCTTGGTAATCATCCAGTAAATCCGTGTAATATAAACAGTGTTTCTGTCTGATATCTTTTTCCTCATCAGGGTTCTCATTGATCTTTTCCGATGCATACTGCCGGACCATTTCCAGAATATCGTACCGGCCCTCTGGATTTCTGCGGATCAGAGATTTATCAAGCAATAGAGAAAGCACGGTAAGAGACGCGCCGGTAACTTTTGTGGCAGCCTCACGACTGAAACCGCCCCTAAAAACAGAAAGTCGTTTAAGAACCCTTTTTTCCTCGGCATTCATTAGATTCCATGAATAATCAAATACCGCTCGCATACTCCGATGTCGTTCAGGAACATCGCGCATCACGGTTGACAGAAAATCCAGGCTCTTTTCGATTTCCTGAGCTATCTCCCGGCATGAAAGAGAACGCAGCCACGAAGAGGCAAGCTCGATGCCGAGCGGTAAACCGCCAACTAGCTGACAAATTTTGGTGACCGATACTACCTCTTCTTTTTTCTTTAAAGAAAAATCCGTATCGATGCGCCGTGCATTATAAAGGAAAAGCTGAACCGCACTATAACCTTCAATCTCAACCGTTGGGGTTTTGGGAACATTCAATCCTTCCACCTGGAATACCCATTCACCTTTCAAATTCAGTAGTTCGCGCGATGTCACCATTATTTTGACTCCGGGTGCTGCATTTAGAATATCGGCAATTATACCGGCACCTTCAACGACATGTTCGAAATTATCCAGGATTATAACCATTTCCTTTTCGCGTAGATAATTCGCCAATTGAATTTTTTCATTCTCACGAGTATAGAATTTAAAATTCATTGCTTCAGCGATCGCTGAAGCGATAAGGTCGGCCGAACGCAAAGCGGTCAAAGGTACGAAATAGACACCCTGAGGAAAACGTTCAAGCCGCTCGGCCGCCGCCTGGATGGCTAATCTGGTCTTACCCGTGCCCCCAGTACCGATCAGGGTGAGCAAACGGCATTTTGGGTCATCAAGCAATCTTTTTATGTCTTCTAGCTCTCGATCCCTGCCCATAAAAGGCGTATTTTGCACGGGCAGATTGTTTGGTCGAGCGCTGAGTGACCGAAGGGTGGGAAAGTTTTTGACCAACAGACCTGGGTGATCAAGCTGATATAGCGCCTGAGGCTCACCAAGATCTTTCAACATGTGACTACCAAGATCGATTATTTCAGCACCATCTGGTAAAACCACCGAATTTAACACCGTGGGCGTTAAAATTATCTGACCTCCCCAGGCCGCGCTCATTACGCGTGCGGCGCGGTTCACCACCGGACCGAAATAATCATTACCGTATTTTTCGGCATTGCCCGCATGTAATCCCATACGTATCCGAAGCTCGCCGATAGCTTCCCCCCAATTCTCCGCGCCAAGATTGATCTGTATATCAAGGGCGCATTGAAGCGAACCACTACCTTCGAAAACGGCAAACACACCGTCACCGGTGTGTTTTACGATCTTCCCGCCATGTTTGATCACCATATCATCGATCAGCTCGTCATGTTTGATCAATGCCTGTTTCATCGCTTCCGGGTATTTTTCCCACTTCTGAGTCGATCCTTCGATATCTGTGAATAAAAACACGGACATTGCTCTATTTTATTGAAAAACCATGCAATGTCAATGACTGCAGGATTTCCGCTCAGTAATATTATTTAGATAGTATGTGCTTGACAGAATGTTCATGATTAGTTATACTGTCCATAAGGAGTAAAAGAATAGTACATGAATCGAACTACTTATTCGGCGGTTGGAATTCAAAGTAGCGAATCCGGTGAGCTCACGGTATCTTTTTCCTATAACCCGATTTCTGTCCAAAATAAAGAGGAGCAGTGCGATTGGATAACCTATAACTGAATGAAGGAGGGAGGATAGATGATGGAATTTATCAGTAATAGAAGCGCTTTTGGCTATTTCAGCCAAAGTTGGGATAAACGAAATACTTCGTCTATGGCCGAGTTATGCGAAACCGCCTGCGACCAACGAATAATATTAAGGAGAAATACCTGATGAATGAAAAACAATTCGACAAAATGATGCGGGAATTAACTAACATTAAGAACTTACTGATCTTGGCTGCATCCAAATCTGGGGCAACTTCAACCGAGATTAGCAAAGCCATCAAAACAAGTGATAGCCGTATTCGACAGATACTTACCGGAACAGGAGGAAAGAAGAAATGAAGCACAAGGACTCATCATCGCGGGACGGGATGTTGGTTAGATTCGAT